>DATGTB010000078.1:0-14392 GCA_035302065.1 Paenalcaligenes sp.
CTGGCACTGGTCAAGAACACGGACCTGCCCGCTGCCGAAATTGTCAGCAAGGCACTGAACATCGCCGGTGACATTTGCATTTACACCAACCACAGCCAAGTCATTGAAACTCTTTGAAGCAACCAGGTTATCATTATGTCAGCAGCAACCATGACCCCCGCAGAGATCGTCTCTGAGCTCGAAAAACACATCGTCGGCCAGGAGCGCGCCAAGCGCTCTGTCGCAGTTGCGCTTCGCAACCGCTGGCGGCGGCAGCAGGTCGCCGAGCCCCTGCGCACTGAAATCGTCCCCAAAAATATCCTCATGATTGGCCCTACCGGGGTCGGTAAAACCGAGATTGCCCGCCGTCTGGCCAAGCTCGCCAATGCCCCCTTTATCAAGGTGGAGGCCACCAAATTTACTGAGGTCGGCTATGTTGGCCGGGATGTAGAAACCATCATCCGGGACCTGGTCAGTGCATCAATCAAACAAACCCGCGAAATTGAAAAACGCCGTGTTGCCACCCAGGCCGAGGATGCCGCCGAGGATCGCATCCTGGATGTACTCCTGCCGCCTTCTCACGATGCGCAGGGTCAACCGGTACGTGAGGAAAGCAACACCCGGCAGGTATTTCGCAAACGCCTGCGCGAGGGCAAGCTCGATGATACAGAGATAGAGATTGAGATCGCCCAGCCCATGCCACAAATGGAAATCATGGCCCCACCCGGCATGGAGGAGATGACCGAGCAGCTACGCTCCATGTTTGCCGGCATGGGTCGGGAACGCACCCGCACCCGCAAAATGAAGGTCAAGGAGGCCTTTAAACTGCTCTGTGATGAGGAGGCCAATAAGCGCATCGACGAGGAGGAGCTGCGTGAGGCCGCAGTGCGTAACGCCGAACAAAACGGTATTGTTTTCCTCGATGAAATCGACAAGATCACAGCCCGCGAAGGTCATAGCGCCGGAGAGGTCTCGCGTCAGGGCGTGCAGCGCGATCTGCTGCCCCTGGTCGAGGGCACCACGGTCAACACCAAATACGGGGTGGTCCGTACGGATCACATCCTGTTTATCGCCTCGGGCGCCTTTCACCTGTCCAGACCCTCTGACCTCATCCCCGAGCTACAGGGGCGTTTCCCCATCCGGGTTGAGCTCGACTCGCTCACCGCAGATGACTTTGTGCGTATTTTGTCAGAAACCGACGCCTCGCTGACCAAGCAGTACACTGCCCTGATGGCCACCGAGGATGTCCACCTGGACTTTAAGCCCGAAGGGATACGTCGTCTGGCCGAACTCGCCTTTGAGGTCAACGAGCGCACCGAAAACATTGGCGCCCGCCGCCTCTATACCGTCATGGAGAAACTGCTCGATGAGCTCTCATTTGATGCCGGCAGTCGCGGCACACAAAATGTGACCATCGACGCAGCCTATGTCGAGGAGCAGCTCGCCGATGCCGTCGCCAGTGAGGATCTGGCCCGCTACGTTCTTTAAAACGAGCAAGCCCCTGCGTGAACCCACAGCAGGGGCTTTTTTTGTTACTGGCTTATGGGTGTTTGGTTAACGCTTTTTAATGCGGATGATTAAATATTCCCCAGACTCCGAGCGGCGCGCCGTAAAACGTACACTGTCACCGGGATTCAAACCCTCGAGCAATACCGGCTCAATCAAATACACCAGCGTCATGGCGGGCAAATCCAGATCGGCAATGGCCCCGTGCTTGAGCGTAATCTTGCCCGCATCAGGATCCAGTCGGCGTACCTCACCCGTACCACTGCCCTCCTGGGCATACACCGTTCCCGGACTCAGGACCCAGGCGGCCACAGCCACGGCCATCAACGCCAGAAAAAAACGTGCATAATGTGTACTCAGTCGAATCATAACGCCCTCTCATAATCACGAATACGCCTATTGTACCCTGTCCGCAACAGGGCAAAAACCCTCTACTCCTGTTTTTTCCAATAGGCCCCAATCTGGTGCAACTGCGTTTCCGCATGCTCGAGCCCGCTGATGGCACGATGCCCAGTGCGTGCGAGCACCTGCTCGACCAACACCTCTACCAACGCCACCGAGGCAGTACAAGAAGGAAAAAACGAAGGCATGTCAGTTGTAAAGAGCAAATTGCAATCCGCCTCCAACGCAATGGGTGCTACCGCACTATCGCATAAGGACAAGATCTTGCAGCCTGTTTTGCGGGCCGCCTCATAGACCTGCACGATCTCCTGTGAATACGGCGCAAAGGCTATCAGCACAATCACATCCCCGGGCCTCAAGGTGCGCAACTCCATCTCAAAGGTCCCCGCCTCACTGCGCATCATCGTCACCGACGGGCGAAAAAACCGATACAAATAGTGAAAAGTGAATGCCGAGGCATAAGACGCCCGAAAACCTGCGACATAGACGCGCCGGGCCTTGACCAGCATGTCCACGGCCTGCTTCATGCGCCCGCCATTGAGTTCGGCCAGACGCCGTACATTATGGGCCTGGGCCTCAATGGCCTTGGCCACCCGATCGGGCTGATTGCGATGACGCATCACCTGGCGGGCCTGAAAAGCATAAGCATGCCCATCGGCATGCAAAGAGCGCACAAAAATATCCTTTAACCCCGTCCAGCCCGAATAACCCAGCGACTGCGCCAGACGAACCAATGTTGCCGGCTGCACGCCGGCTTGCTGGGCAATTTTACGCATGGATGATACCGGTACCTCGGAAGGATTATTCAGCAAATAACGAGCGCCAATCTGAAACTGCGGCGGCATTTCTGCAAAGTCCGCCTGCAAGCGCTCGGTCAACTCCTGCAATGAACCTGGTGCTAATGAACTCATATTCACGGCATCCCTTAAATAAACATCGCGCATCAGTACAAAAAGCTCTGACGCACAAGAACAACAAATTTACTTTTATTTTCTTATTCACACCCTTTGTTCTTTAAATTTTTTGTTGTCTGCGCTACTCTAAATGAAACAGTCGTTGCTTTTTATGATAAATCGGCAACGATAATGATACACACGTTGAGAAACGTTTCCATGATAGGGTAGATAAAACGTTTGTTTCATCGGGGTGATTCAGTAGCTCAAAACCACCTCCTGATTTATAACATACTGCCCCACCCAAAAAGAACCGCCTCAACGCTGCAATACGACCTGATATACACCCACAGACAGAAAAGCACATACCATGACACACGTATTCCACCGCGTACCCAACAACTCCTTACCTGTAGCCGTTGCCGGCGAGGGCATAGAGATCATCGATCAAAGGGGCAAACGTTACCTTGACGCCTGCGGCGGGGCGGCAGTTTCCTGCCTGGGGCACAACCACCCCGACGTCATCAAAGCAGTTGCCGAGCAAATGCAAGGCATCGCCTATGCGCATACAGGTTTTTTCACCAATCAGCCCGCCGAACAGCTGGCCGCCTTTTTGGCCGAGCGCGCTCCGGGTGATATCAATCATGTTTATTTTGTTTCTGGTGGCTCAGAGGCGGTAGAGTCAGCCATCAAACTCGCCCGGCAGTATTTTGTCGAGCGCAATGAACCCAGCCGTCGACTGTTTATTGCCCGCCGTCAAAGCTACCATGGCAACACCCTGGGGGCACTGGCAGTCGGTGGCAACGAATGGCGTCGGGCACCCTTTTTGCCCCTGCTGGCGGAGGCGCATCATGTCTCGCCCTGCTATCCTTATCGCTATCGACACGAGGGCGAAAGTGATGAGGCTTATGCCCAGCGACTGGCCGACGAGCTCGAGAGCAAAATCCTCGCCCTGGGCCCTGAAAATGTAGCTGCCTTTGTGGCGGAAACTGTTGTTGGCGCCACTGCCGGCGTCCTCCCGCCGGTGGCCACCTATTTCAAACGCATCCGCGAGGTCTGTGACCGCTATGGCGTGCTGCTCATCCTGGATGAGGTTATGGCCGGTATGGGCCGCACCGGGCATTTGTTTGCCTGTGCCGAGGACGGCATCGTGCCTGACATCATCACCATCGCCAAAGGCCTGGGAGCCGGCTATCAGCCCATCGGGGCCATGCTGGCTACAGATCGTATCTTTGACACCATTGTACAGGGTTCGGGCAGCTTTCAGCATGGCCATACCTATATGGGCCATGCCACTGCCTGTGCTGCTGCCCTGGCGGTACAACAGGTCATCGAGCGGGATAACCTGCTGCACAATGTACAGCTGCGCGGAGCACAGTTGCTTGCCGAGCTGCACAGCAGCCTGGACCATCACCCCAACATCGGTGATATTCGTGGTCGAGGCCTGTTTGTCGGCATTGAGCTGGTCGCAGACAAGGACAGTAAAACTCCCTTTGAGCCAGCCCAAAAGATCCACCAAAAAATCCGTCGTGCTGCCTTTGACAACGGCCTGATGATTTACCCCAACGGTGGCACCATCGATGGCCAACACGGCGATCACATCCTGCTCGCACCTCCATTCATTTGTACTGCGCACGATATTTCCACCATTGTTCAGCGCCTGCACAAGAGCATCGAACAGGTTTTGCCCTCGGATTCACACTCCCAAAGCAGCAGCCCCAAGACGCCACAAAGCCCCATTTTGGAGCCAAGCGTATAAAATAAAGCTTTTGTTTCACAAAACCTTGAGCATATTCTATGGCCAGAATTCCTTATGCAGACTTGAACCGGGCTGATATTCAGCCCATTGTGCAGCAGATAGAAGCAGAGCGCGGCAGTGTCATCCACCTATATCAGATGCTGCTGCAAAGCCCACCCGTAGCCCAGGGCTGGCTCGACTACCTGACCGCCATCCGCCAGAAAACCAGTATCTCGGGCGCCTTGCGCGAGCTCATCATCATGCGGGTCGCAATACTGAATCGGGCCCCCTACGAGGCTGATCAGCATGCCCCCATCGCCCTTGAGGAGGGGATCAGCCAGGCGCAGCTCGATGCGCTCGAGCGCTGGCAACACAGCGCGCTCTTTGATGAGGAGCAGCGCGCGGTCCTCGCCCTGACCGATGCCATGACCCTGCAGATACAGGTACCAGATGCGGTCTTTGAACCCCTCAGACAGTTCTTTGATGCGCAGCAAATTGTCGAGCTTACGGCCACCGTCGCCGCCTACAACATGGTTTCACGCTTTTTGGAGGTGCTCCAGATTCATAGCGACGATAAACGTATAATTTAAAACATTCTGTTGCTTACTGAAACCTTCTTTCCAAAGCCCTTAAACCCACACTAACGTTGGCTTTAAGGGCTTTTCTGTATGCACAAACCAGTTGGGCTTGTTACACTCTGATAGAGGCGTGCACATGTTTTGGACCGCCACCTCTAACTGCTGCCTCTGCCTGCCTTGCCTATGAGAATCTCGCTTCACACCTTGCTGCCGCAGTACCAAGCCATCCCTTTGCCCCGTTTCCCCATCTTGCTGCGGGGGGGCCTGGCATTGATCCTGGTGGCAGCGTTTGTCTTCTGGTTTTATTTTAATCAAAGCTTTCTGGGCTTTCCTGTACAGGTGCCCTTTTCTGCCAGTCTGGGACTATTTTTTCTCCTGTCCATCAGCCTGCGTTTATGGCCGGTCTTATTACTGCTGCAAACTGCGTTACTGATCGCCCAAGGCGGCAGCGGCTGGGCCACACTGCTGCTCCTGTCCGCCAGCTATCTTGATTTCCTGCTGATTACGCGACTCCTGAATCGCATGTACAAGCTCGCAGATATTAGCGCCTTTGACCCGCGCACCATTTTTACCTTGCTGGCGCCCTGCGCCCTGAGCTTTTTACTTTTGCTCGGTGCGATGTGGTGGGCCAATGTCGCGGGCAGCCCGCTAGCAACCCTGCCTGGCAGCATCCAGCTTATCGGCATCCTGTTTTTGCTCGGCCTGCTTGAGCGCACAGTGGCTTTTAGCCTGCTCTTTAGCCACTATCAGCAAAGCCCCCAATCCGAATCCCTCGTCCTGATTATCAGCCTGGCTTTGGTCATGGCCCTTTATACCTTTGGGCTGCGCACGCTTTTAGGCTACAGTCCAGCCTGGCTTTATACCCTGCTTTTGATCTTTCCGGCCTTTATCATCCCCTTTACCACCTCCCTGACCGGCAGCAGCTGGGCCAGTCTGGCCGGGGTAATGGGCATGCTGATTGCCATCATGAGCCAGCCCACCGCGGTTGAATACATCGCCCGCCTGAATTACAACATAGTGGCCGTACTGCTACTGACTACCCTCCTCCAAAACGGTTTTGCCATTTTGCTTGCCACATTTGGGTCCTTGCGTATGCAGGAGCAGAAAACCAACCAACGCATTCGAGAGGTGCTCAACATCGCCCCCGTGCTCATCTGCAGTTATGAGCGCGACGGCAGCGTTCATTTCTGGAACAAGGCCTGCGAACAAAGCCTGGGCTGGAGCCATGATGAGCTCATGGAGGATCCGGAACTATTCAGGCAAATTTTCCCCAGCATCAATGAGCAGCGTAAATATGCCTTTCCTGCCCCCCACCGCAATGCTTTTTCGATTTGGCAGCCGCTAAACAAGGCACGGCAACCCCAACAAATCCTGTGGGGCAGCTTTCCCATTTCAGGGCAGCGCTTTATGGGCATTGGCATCGATTTGAGCCAGCAAATACAGGCCAAATTGCAACTCGAACGCACGCGGCGGCACTACATCAAGATTTTGAAAAAAATCCCCATCGGGGTTTTTACCCTGCGTCAAAAGACTCCAGGCCACTACCAGTTTGATTTTGTCAATCCCTTTTTTGCTGACATCGTACAACTGCCCATACACGTCATTTTGGGCAACCCCGAGCCTGTCTTTTCCCTCTGGCACAAAGAAAACAAACGGTCCCTGTTCGCAGCCCGGCGAGCCTTTGAGGAAGGCCAGGGCTTTTGCCTGGTTAATCGGATAACGATCCGTGGTGAACCTCGCTGGCTACGGGCTGAATTCAATGTCAGCACCCTGGATAGTGGCGAGCGCATCGCCAATGGGGTATTGGTCGATATCACCGAAGAGCGCGAGCAAACCCGTCGTCTGAGCATTGCCGGCCATGTCCTGCGAGAAATGCACGAAGGACTGCTTATCCTCGATGCCCAGCTCAATATCATCCTGTGTAATCCGGCTGTACTAAGCCTGACGGGTTACACCGAGGCGGAAATCCTCAATCAGCCGGTGCAATCCCTCTTTGCCCGCCACAGCCGCCTGGGCCCGGACTCACGCGTCTGGACACGTCTGCAACACAGTGAATCCTGGCATGGTGAAATCGCCTTTTACACCAAAGACCAGAGCAAAAAGCACCTACAAGTACTGCTCAGCCGTGTACAGCTGCCCTTTGAACAACCTGAGCAGTTCATTATCATGCTCTCAGACATCACCCCTTTCAAGGCACGCGAACAAAAGCTCCTGCAAATGGCCAACTTTGATCTGCTCACCGGACTGGCCACCCGCCGTCTATTGTACGACCGTCTTAACCAGGCCATCGCCTATACCGCTCGCAATCGGCAGGTTCTCGCCATCTGCTATATAGACCTTAATGATTTTAAAAAAATCAATGATCAGTTCGGCCATCAGGCCGGCGATCAATTACTCACTGAGTTCAGTGCCCGCCTGCGCCATGGCCTGCGACAAAATGATACGGCAGCCCGCATGGGCGGTGATGAAATTGTTGTCCTGCTATCCAGCCTGCACAAACGTAAGGATGCCGCCCAGGTCCTGCAGCAGCTCACCGCCCGCATCTCCCAACCCTACCGAGTACTCAATCGTTACCAGGTGCGGGTGAGCGCCAGCATTGGCGTCAACTTTTTTGATGCCCGCCATTACCACATCGATGATCCCCTGCCCGCTGCCAGCGAGCTGATACAGCAAGCCGACCAGGCCATGTATCTGGCCAAGGCCAAAGGCAACGGCGCCATTCATTATCACGCCGGCTAACGCCCTAACGCCTGTATTTCCTTTTTCTTGAGCCGCAGCAACAGCAGCCCCGGCAGCGCAATGACAACAGTACCCAGAAAAAATGGCCCCCAGCCCAACCAGCCCACCAGCAAAGGCGTAACCGGGCCCGCCAGATAGGTGCGCCCAACCGCCGCTAATGCCGACAACAGGGCAAACTGGGTCGCAGAAAAATCCTGTCGGCACAGAGCCATCAAAAAAGCCACAAAGGCCGCCGTACCCAGACCACCGCACAAATTCTCGATGGCCACCACAGAGCCCATCAATATCAACTGATCCGGCCAGACAGTAATGAGCCAATACCCGAAATTGGAAACCGCCTGCAAAATGCCAAAAGACATCAGGGCCCGATACATGCCCAGGCGCGCCATCAACACACCACCAAGCAAAGCACCGACAATGGTAGCGAGCAAGCCAAAAACATTATTGATGGTACCCACCTGGGACATGGTAAAACCCGCCCCGCGCAATAAAAAAGTGGTGGACAGGGCGCCCGCAAAGGCATCACCAAGCTTATACAGCACAATGAGCCACAAAAATGCCCACGCCCCCGGACGCTCAAAGAAATCAATGAGTGGCTCCACCACCGCTGCCCTCAGGGTCTGGGGGGCCCGCCCCAACTCCTCGGGCTCAGGCGCAAGCAGGGTAAAAATCGCCACAGACCCCATCAACAGGCCCATCAGCATATAAGTGCCCGACCAGCCCAGCCAATGCTCAGCCAACACCAATGCCAACCCGCTAGAGACAATCATGGCCAGCCTATAGCCCAGAACCCGCACCGCAGCACCTGCCGCCCGCTCATCGGAACGTAATACATCAGTACTATAGGCATCAAAGGCGATATCCTGCGTGGCTGACAAAAAAGCCACCCAGACTGCAAGCAATGACAGCACGCCCAGTTGACTGGAAGGAGAAAACCACCCCATCGCAAAAATGCTGGCCCCCAGCCCCAGCTGCGTAGCCGCCATCCAACCACGCCGGCGACCCAAAAAAGGCAACTGAAACCGGTCCAGCAAAGGGGCCCATAAAAACTTCAGGGTATAGGCCGAGCCGACCAGCGTCAAAAAACCAATCTGGGTCAAAGGCACCTCGGCCACCGTCACCCAGGCCTGCAAGGTAGTGCTCGTCAGCGCCAGGGGCAGCCCGCTACCAAAGCCCAAAAACAATAAAGGCCAAACCCGCGGGCTACGGTATAACCAGCTCACCGTCAGTCATCCCGAGCCGGAATATGAAACGGTGACTCAAAGCGATAAACGGCCAGGGTAGAACGCCAGCTGGGGAAAAACCGCACCTCGGCACGCCCATTGAACAACGCTCGGTGCGTAATTTTGAGCCCAAGCTCCTTGGCCAAATCCTCAAAATCACGCAGAGTACAGAGGTGTATATTGGGCGTGTTATACCACTGGTAGGGCATCTCTTTGGAAATGGGCATCCGCCCCATCATGATGGACAGCCCATGCGTCCAATAACCAAAATTGGGAAAGGACACCACCCCGTAATGGGCAACACGGGCCATCTCACGGAGAATATTTTCCGTATGTAGCATGGACTGCAAGGTTTTGGACAGCACGACCGTCTGGAAATGCTGATCAGGAAACAGGGCCAACCCCTCCTCGAGGTCCTGCTGTATGACATCGACACCGCGCTGTATGCTGCTCACCACCGCGTTGGGGTCACGCTCAACGCCCATGCCACGCACTCGTTTGCTATGCCGCAAATAAGCCAGCAATTTGCCATCGCCACAACCCAAATCCAGCACATTGGAGCCAGGCTGCACCCAATTGGCAATACGCTGCAAATCCGGCCGATATTTTAAACTCACTGGGGCTAATGTCATGCCAGCACCCCCGTTACTCGCTCACGCTCGCCCAGGTCCAGCTCCCGTGCAATTTTATCGTAATAAGCCTGCACCACACCGTGGTACTGCCGGTCATCGAGCAAAAATGCATCATGACCATGCGGGGCATCTACCTCTGCATAAGTCACCTGCAAATCATTTTTTAACAAAGCCCGCACAATTTCGCGCGAACGCTCGGGCGAGAAACGCCAATCGGTCGTAAAAGACACCACCAGGGACTGTGCCTGCATCTGGGCCAGGGCCTGGGACAAACTGCCCCCATGGTCGCGGGCGGGATCAAAATAATCCAGCGTCCGGGTCAGCAACAAATAGGTATTGGCATCAAAATAATTGGAAAACTTTTCCCCCTGATAGCGCAGATAGGATTCCACCTCAAACTCTATTTCATAATTAAACTTGTATTTCCCGCTACTGAGCGGGTCACGCAGGGCACGGCCAAAACGAGCTGCCATGAGCTCATCAGAGACATAGGTGATATGACCGATCATGCGCGCCACCGTCAGCCCGCGCCTGGGCACGGTGCCATGACTGTAATAATCGCCATCATGATAATCCGGATCAGTGATGATGGCCCGCCGGGCGACCTCGTTAAAAGCAATATTTTGGGCACTCAAACGCGGCGTACTGGCAATAATCACACAGTGCCGCACCCGCTCGGGACAGGTGATGGCCCAGCTCAGGGCCTGCATGCCACCCAAAGAGCCCCCCATCACTGCAGCAAAACGCTTGATCCCCAAATAGTCCGCCACACGGGCCTGGGCACGCACCCAGTCCTCAACCGTGAGCAAGGGAAAATCCCGCCCCCAGGGCCGACCTGTCTGCGGATTGATGCTGGCCGGGCCGGTAGAACCAAAGCACGAGCCGATATTATTGATGCCGATGACAAAAAACCGATCTGTGTCCAGGGCCTTGCCCGGACCGACCATATTATCCCACCAGCCGATGTTCTTGGGGTCCTCAGGGTCGATGCCGGCCACATGATGGGAGGCGTTGAGCGCATGGCACACCAAAACCGCATTGCTCGCATCACGGTTTAACTCACCGTAGGTTTCTATAGCCAGCTGATACTGCGGCAGTATCTGCCCGCTACTCAAGTGCAAAGGCTCATCAAAGGAAATAATATCGGGCGCTACAATCCCGACGGACCCCTCGGGGACAGAAATAAATTGAGAAGAAACCATAGTCAATGGACCTCTTTAGCTGGATTTATTCAATGCGCCCGCAAGCGGATCAGGCAAATCGGCGCAAAGCAGAAACAAAGCCAAAGTGTAACACTTCCCGCTTTGTTCAGCGAGCAGGCCAATTCGCAAAAATCATACAATAGTTCTAACCTGGTGGGCGGTTTCCATGAACCATCCTCCCACAGTTAATTGTAGAATGGCATTATTTGCTACTATTTCAACAGGCAGACGCCACCCAAAAAACACTTAACAGGTTAGTGAACGTATAATGACTTTTGACCACACACGCCTACCGCAACTACAAGATCATCTGAACTTGTTGCAATCCATCAAACGAGGCGTTGAGCGTGAGGGCTTACGTGTAACCCCGCTGGCTACCCTGGCCGTCACGGACCACCCCAAGGCCCTGGGCTCAACTCTGACCCACCCTTATATCACCACAGATTATGCCGAGGCCTTGCTCGAATTGATCACCGGCACCCACAAAAGTGTTGGCGAACTCTATGCCGAGCTAAAGCACATACAACAGTTTGTGGCCTCCAAACTGGATAATGAGGTATTTTGGAATCAGTCCATGCCGGCCCACCTGCCCGATGAGGAGGATATCCGCATTGGCTGGTACGGCCCCTCAAACCAGGGGTTATTCAGAAATATCTATCGCCGGGGTCTGGCCGAACGCTATGGCAAACGCATGCAATGCATTGCCGGGGTGCACTACAACCTCTCCTTTCCGGATCAGTTCTGGCAGGACCTGCAATTCCCGGGCGGGGATTTACAAACCCAGCGCACCAATGGCTATTTGGCCCTGATCAGAAACTTTACCCGCTATGCCTGGCTGCTGATGTATCTATTTGGTGCCTCACCCGTGGTCTCCAGTGATTTTCTGACTGGCCACCGCCTGCCGCTAGAGCAGGTCGGCCCTGACACCTACACCCTGCCCTGGGCCACCAGCCTGCGCATGAGTGATTTGGGCTACCAAAACAAGGAGGCCCAGGCCGAACTACAGCTGTGCTACAACGACCTCAATACCTTTTTGATGCGTATGTGGCGCGCCGTGACGAGCCCCTGGCCGGACTACGAAAAAATCGGCACCCACCGTAACGGCGAGTGGATACAGCTAAACAACAACATCTTGCAAATAGAAAACGAATACTATTCCAACATTCGCCCCAAGCGCAACCCCACCGCCGGTGAGCGGCCTTTGTCCGCACTAGCTGAAAACGGCATCGAATACATCGAGGTCCGCTGTCTGGATATTGACCCTTATGATGCAGCCGGACTGTCCTTGGAAAGCAGTTACTTCATCGACACATTTTTATTGTTTTGCGTGACCGAAGCCAGCCCGTTTTTCTCCGAAGGCGGCTTTTGCCAGGACAGTCAGGACAACTTTGCCAAGGTCGTGCGCCAAGGCCGCAAACCAGGTCTCCTGCTCAAGGATCCGGATGCCAACGAAATCTCCCTGCAGGAGTGGGGCCATCAGATTTTGACACGCATGCAGCCCTATGCCCGGGCACTGGATGAGGGTCAGGGCCTGAACAATATTCATCAAAAGGCCCTGGCCGCTCAGGAAAAGAAAATCCTCAACGCCCAGCTTTGCCCATCTGCCCGTTTGCTAGAAGATATCTCCTCATCAGGCCTGAGCTTTGTTGAGTTCACTTTGCAACAGAGCCAGCGTCAGCAGGCTCAGCTTAATGCCCACCCCCTGCCCCTCGAGGTCGCCCAGCGCTTTGAGGAGCTGGCACTTGAATCCATTCATGAACAAAAGAAAATTGAGTCTGAACCACAAACCGAAAGTTTTGAACAGTATTTAGCACGACTTAACTCAAAACTTATGGAAAGACAGGTTTTCCTTTAGTCAGCGCAACAGGCTTACCTCGCATAGTCAGCATCCTTTTTAAAAACAAAGAGTTACAGTTTCGCCATAGCCCTTCGTACATGCAGGAAGATAATCTATAATCAGAACAATGAACCAGGATAAATATAAGTCAATTTTGCCCGCGAAAGCATAATTTTAGTGAGGAGGCTTGTCATGCTATCTTTGAGTATGGAGAAGCACAAAGAACGCATACACCGCGCTATACAACCCAATACGAGCCTTGGTAGTCAACCATCTGACACCATCACACGCTCTTGGTTGCGCTGTATACAAGATTACGGGCTATCCCCAGAAAACCATTCAATCCCGCCAGTATTAACATTTTGCGAGCTCCAAGAGCAATTGGAACGAAATGCTGCGCTAATCCAGGCAGCCAAATATGGGATGCAAACCCTGTATCAACAGCTTGCAGACCCTACACTTACAGTGGTGCTTGTTGATGCAAAAGGGGTCATATTACATCTAATTGCTTCAGATACGCTCAAGCAGCAGCTGCACGACCTGACTTTTATGAAAGGTGCTATCTGGAGCGAGAAATATGCCGGCACAAATGGCATGGGCACCAGCCTTGCAAGCTCTGATTCTATCCTGGTACAAAAAAATGACCATTTTTTCCTACAGCATGCCCAGTTAAGTTGTGCAGCAGCACCCATATTCGATCACAATGGTGAGCTCATTGGCGCCCTGGACATCACAAGTCACTCACCGCTGCAAGCACAGCATACAATACTGACTGGTTTTAGTGCTCGCTCAATTGAAAACCGCCTGCTGGAGGCACATTACAAAGATGCCTATATTCTATACTTCCATAGCTGCCCAAAAAGTGTCTTTTCTGTCCACGGCGGCAAGCTGGTTATATCAGGGGATGGAAAACTTCTAAGTGCTAACCGTAATGCCTTGTCACAGCTGGGAATCTCTAATATAAGCACATTGCAAAAATATAATTTTGATGATCTTTTCCAGTCTGATTTTCAGAGTTTTCTGACCCTTGACACTCAGAACTCCTTTGAACCTGCCTCCCTCTATCCAATAAACACCCCAAAGCACCTTTTTGCTGTCGCTCGATTACCTCATTCCATACAACCCAAAAGCTTTATAATTGATGCCGCTGATTCAACAACCATAGAAAACACAGCAGCAATTGAACACACAAAAAAGGCCCATATATTAGATTACGGGGAACCAAAGCTAAAAGAACAATATAATTTGGCGCAGCAACTTTTCAAGAAAAATGTGCCTTTGCTCATCTACGGCGAAACTGGGGCGGGCAAAGAAATATTTGCACGGGCTATACATGAAAGCAGCTCTCGATCTAAAAGCCCATTTATAACCATTAGTTGCCCCTCATTATCAGAGAGCTTTCTCGAGTCGGTGCTATTTGATAAATTTACCAAAGTTGATTTTCGCACAAGCGCCCCTACAACAAAGCAAGTAGATGAGCCCCATCGTTGTACATTATTTCTAGATCAGCTTGGCGATATAAAGCCTGAAGGACAAGCTCGTTTACTCCGCCTTCTAGATAAAAAAAACCTTTGGCTCCCAAAAGCCGAAAGATATATTTCCATTGACTGTAGAATAATCAGTGCCAGCAATCAAAAATTGGAGGGACTCCTAAAGGCAGGAG
>DATGTB010000079.1:0-3435 GCA_035302065.1 Paenalcaligenes sp.
TTCGCTGGGTTTTTATTTGTGTGCCATATTTTTTGTTTATCCTGCCAAAAGGGCTGCACGGGCGGCCAAGCGCGCGCAGCAAGCTCGCCAATGCCAACAGGGCTCTGTGGCCAAGGATCAATCTGCTGATTAGGCTGTCAGTCAGCGCCAGGTTTTACGGCTTAGCCCAAAAAAAGGCCGGTGCCCAGGCAATTAATGCCACGAGCAGCATCAAAAACAAGGGGTCATAGCGCAGGGGAAAGCGCTTATTTGATCCAATAAGGCGAGGGTAGCTCTTGGTTTTGTTTTCATCATGGGATGGCTGGTAAGTTTACTCCAAGACCTTTAGCATAAAGGTATGGACATTCAATTTAAAGATGGGGCGTCATGTTAAAACAGATTTTCGCACATACGGAGATAGAGAACGACTTTGCCCATTTAGGGCCTGAGTTTTCTACGCCTTTGACCCCTCAACCGCTCAATGATCCTGAGTGGGTGCATTTCAATCGTGCGCTGGCACAAAGACTGGATCTGGATGTATCGGCGCCGGATGCGGATCAGGCGCTGCTCAGTTTGATTGCCGGACAACAACCTTTGCCTGGCGGGGAAACGATAGCTGCCGTGTATAGCGGCCATCAGTTTGGGGTTTGGGCCGGTCAGCTGGGCGATGGACGGGCACATTTGCTGGGCCGGGTCAGTGCGCCTGAGCTCAGTGTAGAGTTTCAGTTAAAGGGCTCCGGAAGAACCCCGTACTCGCGGATGGGCGATGGCCGAGCGGTTTTACGTTCTAGTATCCGGGAGTATTTGGCCAGCCATGCCATGCAGGCACTCGGGGTGCCCACGACAGAGGCATTGGGACTTGTGACCTCGACTGATCCGGTGTATCGCGAGCAGGTCGAAAATGCTGCGATTGTGTTGCGTACGGCCCCGACTTTTATCCGCTTTGGTTCTTTTGAGCATTGGCAGGGCAAGCCAGATCTGATGGCCAAATTGCTTCGTTATAGTATTGCCCGTTTTTTTCCGCATCTGAGTCCGGTACAGCGGTGGCAGGATTATGAGCAGGTGGTTTTAGACGTTGATTTGGTAAAGCGCTGGTTTTCTGAGCTGGTCCACAGTACGGCGCGCATGGTGGCTCATTGGCAGGTTTTGGGCTTTTGCCATGGGGTGATGAATACAGACAACATGTCCATTTTGGGATTAACCATAGACTATGGACCCTATGCCTTTATGGATGAATTTCAATATGCCTTTACGCCTAATACCACTGACCGGGGCGGGCGCTATTCCTGGTATCAGCAGCCGCCAGTGGCTTTTTGGAATTTGAGCCGGCTAGGTTCCGCACTGACTGCACTGGAGATTCCCAAAGAGGAGTTGCAGGCTGCCTTAGAGGGTTTTGAGCCTGCTTTTTGGGCGCATTATCATGAATTAATGCGCACCAAGCTTGGATTTAGCAAGCTGTTGCCTGATGAAATGAGTTTCTATGATCGCTGGTGGAAGCTCTTGCAAGCGGGGGCTGCAGATGTCACCTTGAGTTTTCGTCTGCTGTCACGCTACCCGGAGGATGCGCAAGCCTTTACCGCTCTGTTTGCTGAGCAAGCGCAGCAGGAGTTGGCCTCATGGTTGGCTGAGTACGATGAACGTCTGGCTCGTGATGGGATCGATGCACAGCGTCGGATTGCACAGATGGATGCCGTAAATCCACTCTATGTGGTTCGCAATCATTTGGCACAACGCTGTATTCTGGCCGCTCAGCAAGGAGACTATGAGCCGTTGGCAGAGTTTTTTACCGTCCTGAATGCGCCCTTTACCGAGCAAATAGATCAGGCGCACTGGGCACAACCACCAGCCGAAGAGGAACGGGTGCCAGCACTAAGCTGTTCTTCATAGTTGTTTTAACCTTTGAGCTTTTGCCGTATAGCAGGTGCTGCTTTTGTCAATACTAGGTACAATGCTTGCTTGGATCTTTTGTTTTCAGGATTGCATTTATGGCCGGTAACACTCTGGGCAAGCTTTTTGCTATAACAAATTTTGGTGAATCTCATGGTCCTGCCGTTGGTGCGGTAGTGGATGGCTGTCCTGCAGGTCTGGCATTGACGACTGAGGATATTCAAAAGGAGCTTGACAGACGACGCCCGGGCACCTCGAGACATGTAACCCAGCGACGGGAAACCGATACGGTGGAAATCCTCTCCGGGCTTTACGAGGGGGTAACCACGGGCACGCCCATAGCCTTGTTGATTCGTAATGTCGATGCTCGCAGCAGGGACTACGGCAATTTGCTTGAGACTTTCAGGCCCGGGCACGCAGACTACAGCTATTGGAAAAAATTCAGCCACCGGGATCCACGCGGGGGTGGACGTTCTTCAGCCCGACTGACAGCGCCTACAGTTGCTGCGGGGGCGATCGCCAAAAAGTGGTTGCGGGAAAACTACGGGGTTCTCATACGGGGCTATATGAGCCAATTAGGCCCCATTCATATTCCCTTTACTTGCTGGTCTGTGGTTGAGGAGAATCCCTTTTTTGCTCCTGACGCTGATATTGTCCCTGAGCTTGAGCAGTATATGGATGATTTGCGCAAGGCTGGGGACTCTATTGGGGCGCGCGTCAATGTTATCGCCGAGCATATGCCTGCCGGGTTGGGCGAGCCCATTTATGATCGTCTTGATGCAGATTTGGCCCACGCGCTCATGGGGCTGAATGCCGTCAAAGGGGTGGAAATCGGCGCAGGTTTTGAGGCGGTGACTCAAAAGGGCTCCGAGCATGGTGATCCAATCTATCCTGAGGGCTTCAAGACCAACGAGGCGGGTGGTGTTTTGGGCGGCATCTCTTCGGGGCAGGATCTACGTATTTCAGTGGCTATCAAGCCGACTTCCAGTATTCGGTTACCACGTCCGAGCATCGACCTGGAGGGTAACCCGGTGGAGGTGCAAACCTTTGGCCGGCACGATCCTTGTGTGGGCATACGTGCAACGCCCATCGTAGAGAGTCTGGTGGCCATTGTCGTGATGGATCATGTTCTCAGACAGCGTGCTCAACAAGGGGTGTGGCAGCCGTGAGGAATACGAGTGTTTCCATAAGACAGCGTGTGGCTTTGGCCACGGTCGCGCTATTGACCACCATTTTGGTTGGCTGTGCCAGCATTGACACCACTTCTGGCGGTGCGGTCGGGGTCCAACGCAAGCAATGGATGTCCAACATGGTCCCGGCTGCGGAGGTCAATCAGGCGGCAGCGCAACAATACAGTGAGATTTTGGCGGCTGCCAGAAAGCAGGGCAAACTGGATGCCAATGCCGCACAAACCCAGCGGGCGCAAAACATCATGCGGCGCTTGGTGCAGCAGGTCGGTACTTTCAGGGCAGATGCCCAGGGTTGGCCCTGGGAGATCCATGTCATTGATGACCCGCAGGTAAATGCCTGGTGCATGCCCAATGGCAAGATGGCGGTATATTCTGGCTT
>DATGTB010000080.1:0-18674 GCA_035302065.1 Paenalcaligenes sp.
AATCAATGGGTTAGCAAAAAAAAGGAGGCGCATCGGGCGCCCCCTTTGGCTGGCCTTATTTTAGCCTACTTTCAGGGATTATTCAGATGGTGTGATTAATACCCACTGGGCATTACCGCCACGCACCACCAGCACAGCTGCAGCCTTGTCAGCAGGCAATGCCTTGACCGCCTGCTCATAATCCTTGGGCGAGCTGATATCCTCATCATTGATGCGCAGGATGACATCCCCTTCGGCCACTCCTGCCCGGGCTGCGGGTCCACTTGCGGCCTTGACCAGCACGCCCTCATCGAGTCCGAGCTGCTCCTTGTGCTCTCTGGGCAAAGGCGCAACACTCAAGCCCAGACGATCCTCTGTAGCAGGAGCAGGCTCTGTACCAGGATGCTGACGTGGCTCGGCAGCCTCAAGCTCTGCAACGACAACCTTGAGCTTGTGACGTTTGCCTTTACGCCACACTTCCAACTCGCTCTTGGTACCAGGCTGAGTGGCTCCGACAATACGCGGCAAATCACTCATTTGCTTGACCTCTTTGCCATCGAAGCTCAAGATAACATCCCCGCTACGTACTCCGGCCTTGGCTGCAGGCCCTGCTTCCTCGACATGACTGACCAAAGCGCCCTGACGGCCTTCCAGGCCAATGGCGCGGGCCACATCATCATTAACGTTGGTAATTTGTACCCCGATACGACCGCGGGTTACCTTGCCATGCTCCTTGAGCTGCTCGACTACCTGCATGGCCTCATTGATGGGGATAGCCAGGGAAATGCCCATGAAACCACCACTGCGCGAGACTATCTGGGCATTTACACCCACTACCTCACCCTTGGTGTTGAGCAAGGGACCGCCTGAATTACCCGGGTTAACCGCCACATCTGTCTGGATGAATGGCAGATAATCACCCGTCTCACGATTGATTGCGCTGACAACACCAACGGTCACTGTCGCATCAAGGCCAAAGGGCGAACCTATGGCCAGTACCCACTCTCCTTTTTTCAAATCATTGGAATTACCGATTTTCAATGGCTGCAGATCCTTGGCAGCCACCTTAATCAAGGCAATATCCGTACGCTCATCGGTACCAACGACCTCGGCAGTATACTCCTTACCATCCACAAAAGTGACAAAGATATCTTCGGCATCCGCCACGACATGATTATTGGTAAGAATATAGCCATCATTGGAGATCACAAAACCAGAACCCACACCACGGGGCACTACCTGCTCCTCGGGCTCCTGGGGTGGAGTCCGGTGCGGATTTCGGTTCGGGGCGGCATCGGGACCAAAAAACCAGCGGAAGAAATCATAGGGATCGCTGCCAAAACCGGGACCTGAACGTACCGGCACAGACTCAGTGGTACGAATATTGACTACAGCCGCCTCGGTCTCCTCGACGATTTGGGTAAAGTCTGGCAGACTTTCAATCTTGCCCTGAGCAAATGCGCCCTGCGTCCACAGTAGGCTCAAGCTCAAGAAAACAAGCGCCCATAACTGCACCAAAGGCCGGTTGATGGTGCGCTGAAAGTGTCGCATTGTATATTGCATATATGCACTCCTGTGATAGGGGTTAGTTGTTATGTGAGGGGGGCACAAACTGTGTATGTTGTCCTAAATACTGTAATGTTTCCAGTGGTACCTCGCCAGTCAGGGTGAGCCAGTTTTCACCGATTTGTACACGGTGAAGAAAGACTGGGCCTTTTTTCTTGCCCTCTTCGGCTGCCAATCGCTGACCCTGACCTGCCACCGGCTCGATAAAAATTGAGATGGCGGCCAGACCATCAGAGAGTACCAGCTGTGCGACCTCACGAGACTGCGGCATCGATCGCACCACCTGCTGCACGGGCACAAAACCGTCCGGATAAGGGATGCGCCACCCCAACTGACTCAAATCAACCTCATGCATGGCAGCGCTAATAACCTTCCAGTCCTCATAATCCCAGGGAGAATCCAGCCGCCCGGGGTCGACCGCACTACCCACATCAACGCTGGCGAAAGACACCTGAAACAGGGGTTGTTTTTGCTGATCCAGAGTTTGCATCTGTAAAAGTAGCGACGTCTCCTCATCTATGCACAAACGATAACCGAAACGGAGATCATCGATTGGCCTGAGCTGATAAGGCTGACACTGGCGTCCAGCCACGCGGGCCATCCCGGACTCCTGATACATATGGTAGGACTGAGCGATCTCGGCAGACTCCCAAAGCAGCAATCCCGGAAACCGATCCGAACGCGAAGGCTCCAAAATGACGGACTGCTGTTCAGGCAACAAACACTGGGTGACTTGGTTGTGGCGTAAAAACTCACGCTCCGGACCATCAAGCATGACTAATCGCTCACGCTCACCCTTGCCATCCACCAAATGAATGAGGTACATGGACTGCACCTCCTCACCATTGCTGTACGTAATAATACCCGCATAGTCCAGGTTTTGTGCACTGTCCTGAACATTTTTTAAACGTTGCTGCATTTCCTCGGCGGACAGCTGATGCGATGCCGCCACAGCCAACGTCAACAGTGCTCCTACAAAAAAGAGAACCACTGACGCCAGAGCGTCCAGCCCCAAACGCCCTGACAATGATGCATGGGATAAATATGACTGTGCTCGAGTTTGCATCAATAAACCTATTTTATTGCCCGCTGTTATAAGATACGTAGCGTGCCGGAGCAGCACCAACCAAAGACTGATGGGCATCAATATAATCACTCCAGGGCTGGTCCTCATCCGCCTGAGCCAGCACAGCTGGCTGCACCAGCTCGCCCGACTCGTCCACGCTCAATCCAAACCATGCCGCGATGGTGAGCACAACAGCC
This sequence comes from Paenalcaligenes sp., assembly GCA_035302065.1. Classification (GTDB taxonomy): domain Bacteria; phylum Pseudomonadota; class Gammaproteobacteria; order Burkholderiales; family Burkholderiaceae_B; genus Paenalcaligenes. Next base: position 2,809 of record DATGTB010000080.1, read on the forward strand.
GCCGCCACGGCAACCTGTGGCCACTGACGGCGATTTTGCTTGCGTATCCGGCGGGGAGCCACAACGGTAGGTTCCTCATCGATCGCCTTGGACACGCGGGCGTAAAAACGCTCTGAAGGCTCAATCGCCAGCTCCCGGCTGCGCAATACATCCCCAATCAGATGGTAGGTGTCCCATAACTGTCGACCGTAGGGCGTATCCAGGTCCTCTGCGCGCACAGGCGCCTCGCCATCAACCCATAGCGAGACACTTTCCTCCCACTGCCTGCTTTCTACGTTACTGTATTCCACTTTGCGTCTGCTTTGCATCATTTACTCCTGGCTTATGAGCCTGCTCAACAACTGCCTGCTAACTCGTAGGCAGCCGTCGTATCATACCGCCCCACCTTCGCGCAACGCCCGCAGGGCATTTGCCACTGCTTCGCGCGCACGAAAAATCCTTGAACGTACGGTCCCGATGGGACAATCCATTGCCTGGGCAATTTCCTCATAGGTCATGCCCTCTACCTCACGCAGCTCCAGGGCAGTACGCAACTCATCCGGCAAATTATCCATGGTTTGCTCGATGGTCTGTGCTACCTGCTTGCTAAACAAAATAGAGCCTGGGGTGCTTATATCTGTTAGGTTGTCAAGCTGGTCAAAAGTTTCCCCCTCCTCGTTTTCGAATGGGGTGACCGTCTGCGGCCGACGATATTGCTGGGTCTGCCAATTACGGGCTGTATTAATGGCGATCCGGTATAACCAGGTATAAAAGGCGCTATCCCCGCGAAATTGCCCTATCGCGCGATAAGCCTTGATAAAGGTTTCCTGGGCCAGGTCCTCTACCTCATCCACATCACGCACCATGCGTCCGAGCAACCGCATGATACGACGCTGGTATTTCAACACCAACAAATCAAAGGCCCGCTTGTCCCCTCGCTGTACGCGCGTTACCAATTCGGCATCCACATCTTTTCTGCTCATGTTTGATCCTTCATTGATTGCGCGTTAGCCCGCCCTCCAAATTGAATGCTGCGTAGTAGTATCCTCAGGTGACGCCACTGTACGGCCGACATCTGTACCTGCCAGCATACAACATACAGCCGTCGGTGCGTAGCTGCTGCTTCCTCGCCCAATCTGAGCCTTAAGGTGCAAAAAAACGGCCCAAACCACAAATGCTCTATTTCGACCGCAGTCGGGTGTGCTCCCCTGGCATGCGTGTCGCCCACAACGTGACGCACTAAATACCAGCCCTGCAAGGAATTATAGCCAAGGTGGGTAAATGGCTGGTGCGCTTGCTTTTTACGGCCTCGATAAACGATTAGTGCCAGACCCACCAGGGTCATGAACAGGGCTGCCCAAAACTGTTGAGCCCACCAAAACCCCAACAAAAAGGCAAAAGGCAGAAACAAAAAAACACCCAACGCGCCTGTTTCATGATAGAACTTCAAAGGCCACTGTTGGGTGTTTTGTTCCATAAGCAAAGGATGCTTTAAAGACCAAGATTACTCGATACGCCGAATGGCCAATGTACCATTAGTGCCCCCAAATCCGAAAGAATTGGTCAATGCAACCCTGATCGGCATTTCACGGGCCTCGTTGGCACAGTAGTCCAAATCGCACTCCGGATCCTGATTAAAGATATTGATGGTGGGCGGTGCAACCTGCTCATGCAGGGCCAAAGTGGTAAATACAGCCTCAACACCTCCCGCTGCGCCCAGTAAGTGTCCGGTCATGGATTTGGTAGAGCTCACGACCAACTCATGCGCATGCTCACCAAAGGCGAGCTTGATGGACTTGGTCTCATTGATATCACCAAGGGGAGTAGAGGTCCCGTGGGCATTGATATAGTCCACCTCGTCAGGGTTGAGCTGGGCGTCCTTGAGCGTATTAACCATGCCACGGCGGGGTCCATCGCTATCGGGCATGGTGATATGATGCGCATCCGAGCTCATGCCGTAGCCAATCAGCTCGCCATAGATTTTGGCGCCGCGCTTTTTGGCATGCTCGTACTCCTCGAGTACCAACACCCCGGCCCCCTCACCCTGCACAAAACCATCCCTGTCGATATCCCAAGGACGAGAGGCAGTCTGTGGATCATCATTGCGGGTTGAAAGTGCTCGCATGGCTGCAAACCCACCGATACCCAGGGGTGATACCGTTGCCTCGGCCCCCCCGGCAATCATGACGTCCGCATCGCCGTATTTAATCAGGCGCGCCGCATCACCAATGGAATGCAATCCGGTGGTGCAGGCGGACACGACAGCGTAGCTCGGTCCCTTGAGTCCCAAATGTATGGAGAGCTGTCCCGAGACCAGATTAATCAATGAGCCGGGGACGAAAAAGGGCGAGATGCGGCGTGGACCACGATCCAGATAGTCGGTTTGCGCCATCTCTATGCGTGGTAATCCCCCTATCCCCGAGCCTACGATCACACCAATGCGCTCGGCATTTTCTTCACTCACATCAAGTCCGGAATCCTGCCAGGCTTGCATGCCGGCAGCGAGCCCATAATGGATAAAGGTATCCAGCTGCTTGGCCTCTTTGGTAGTGATGTACTGTGTGACGTCAAAATCTTTTACCTCACCCGCTATGTGGACACTCAGGGGCGAAGAGTCAAAGCGGGTGATCTTGTCGATCCCCGAACGCCCATTGATAATATTGTCCCACGCAGTCTGTACATCGTTGCCGACAGGGGACACGATGCCCAAGCCTGTTATCACGACACGTCGTTTCACGGATGACTCCTAATTACACAAAAAAAGCGGTTACTCAAACGATATACACCACAGCCAAGTTCTTACCAGCAGGCAGGACAAAGCGTATAGTGAACCATCGTGAGAAACCGCCGCGCCTATGGGGCGGCCAATGGTAGCCCCATGATTACTGGTTACTGCTTGCTGTTGGCGTTAATGTAGTCAACAGCCTGCTGTACCGTCGTGATTTTTTCAGCTTCTTCGTCAGGGATTTCGGTTTCGAATTCGTCTTCGAGCGCCATCACGAGCTCGACCATGTCGAGCGAGTCGGCACCGAGGTCGTCAAGAAAAGAAGACTCATTTTTGATCTCAGCCTCATTTACGCCAAGTTGCTCTGCGACAATCTTCTTGACGCGCTGTTCGATGCTTTCCATGCAAATTCTCCAAGTTGGGGAGATGACTCCCAAATTAGTTCCTAAAAATAATCCACCAAATAATACAGGGGTCAGAAGAAAGTAACAGCTACGGTTACCTCAGCCTGTTTTTAAGAAGCCCCTGCAGAAATTTCCAAGTAATTTTAACCTACTTGAAAAAATAGCCAAGTCCTTACATGTACATCCCGCCATTGACATGGATGGTTGTACCTGTTATATACGCAGCATCCGGGCTAGCCAAAAATGCAACCGCATGTGCAATCTCGTCTGCCTCGCCAAAGCGGCCCAAAGGCACCTGCTCGAGCAAAGCGGCAACCTGATCTTCTGACAGGGCACGCGTCATATCCGTATCAATGAACCCCGGAGCGACACAATTGACGGTGATATTGCGACGCCCAACCTCGCGCGCGAGGGCGCGTGTCATGCCCGCCACACCGGCCTTTGCTGCCGCATAATTAGTCTGCCCGGCATTTCCACTATAGCCTACCACAGAGCTTATGTTGATGATACGACCCCAGCGCGCTTTCATCATGGGGCGAATGGCTGCTCTGCTCAAGCGAAATACAGCGCGTAAATTGGTAGCCATCACTGCATCAAAATCCGCATCATTCATACGCATGGCCAAGCCATCGCGCGTGATGCCGGCATTATTGACCAGGATATGCGGCCCACCCTCTTTGGCAAGCTCCGCCATGAGGGCATCACAAGCCTCATCATCATTGACATCCAGGCGGACACCGCGGCCGCCCAAAGGCGCCAGGGCAGTCTGTATGCGTGCAGCCCCTTCATCACTGGTTGCAGTGCCTATCACGGTGGCCCCCTGCTGTTGCAATTGTGCCGCAATGGCCTGACCAATCCCGCGGGTTGCGCCAGTCACCAATGCGATTTTGCCTTCTAATTGCTTTGACATATTAAGCCTTTAGTTGATTCAGTACTTCATTCATTGACTGCGGGTCAGAAAAAGACAATAAAGTGCTGCCCCGGGCAATACGTCGCACCAGGCCAGTAAGCACTCGTCCAGGGCCGCATTCGATAAAATGAGTCACCCCATCAGCCTGCATGGCCTGAATGCTTTCAACCCACCGTACGGGGTTCCAGGCCTGGCGTACCAAGGCCTCCTTGATCGCATCCGGCTCCTGCGGACGAGCTACATCAACATTATTAATGACGGGGTACTGTGGTGCTCTGAGATCTATCTGTCCCAGGGCCTGCTCTAGCTGTTCTGCAGCAGGTTTGAGCAAGCGGGAATGAAAGGGTGCAGATACCGGCAGAAGCATGGCCCGACGAGCGCCCTGGGCCTTGGCCTGCTCACAGGCCTGCTCGACCGCCTCGCGGTGGCCAGCAATGACCACCTGACCCGGCGCATTAAAATTGACCGCCTCGACCACCTGCCCGGCATCACATAGTGCCGTGCACAGGCTGGTCACTGCCTCATCTTCCAGGCCAATAATGGCGGCCATCGCTCCCTCGCCCACCGGGACAGCATCCTGCATGGCCTGCGCCCTGATGCGGACCAATCGCAAAGCATCATCCAAATCCAGCGCCCCGGCCGCGGTCAAGGCTGAATACTCGCCCAGACTATGGCCTGCCATGACGGCAGGCTGTGGCCCACCGGCCTGCTCCCACTGACGGTACATCAGTACCGCAGCAAGCAACATGGCCGGCTGGGTATTGACCGTCAAATTGAGCTCCTCGGCAGGACCCTGTGCAATCAGTGCGCTGAGGTTTTCACCCAGTGCCTGATCGGCCTCATTGAGCATTGCCTGCACCCCGTCCTGATCGAGCCAGGCATCAAGCATGCCAACTGATTGCGAGCCCTGCCCGGGAAATAAAAAGGCTATTTTCATCTTTCACCCACTTTACATACGTACCAAAACAGAGCCCCAGGTAAACCCGCCGCCCACCCCTTGCAACAGCGCCAGCTGTCCAGGTTGTATGCGACCATCACTGCAGGCCACGTGCAAGGCGAGCGGAACGCTGGCCGCAGATGTGTTGGCATGCTGATCGACAGTTACCACAACCTTGTCCTTCGGCACATGTAATTTGCGGGCGATAAAATTGATGATGCGCAGATTGGCCTGATGCGGGATGAGCCAGTCAACCTCTGTCAAAGCCACACCGGCTTGTTCACACACCGAAACGGCAGAGCGGGACAAGGCATTGACAGCAAACTTGAAGACAGCCTGCCCATCCATCCGCAAAAAGGGATCCCCATGAACCTCTCCATAGGCGACCCCGCCGCTGGCGTGCAAAATATTGGCCTGTGACCCATCAGCATGGAGCTCAGTCGCCAAAATACCCGTCTCATCGTCAGCCTCTAGCACCACGGCTCCGGCCCCATCACCAAACAAGACGCAGGTCGAACGATCCGTCCAGTCAAGAATGCTGGAAAAAACTTCAGAGCCGATAACCAGGGCCCGCTTGACCTGCCCTGAGCGGATAAAGGCATTAGCCGTGCTCAAGGCATAAATAAAGCCGCTGCACACTGCTTGCACATCAAAGGCGGCAGCCTGCGCGGCTTGTAAATTTTGTTGTACCAGACATGCGGTACTGGGAAAAATCATATCGGGGGTCGACGTCGCCACAATAATCAGATCCAGTGACCGGGCAGTGACCCCGGCATTTTCCAGGGCCTGTCTGGCAGCGGCAGTCGCTAGATCGCTACATCGCACCCCGCGCTCTGCCAAATAACGTTGTCGAATACCTGTACGCTCTACAATCCACTCATTTGAGGTCTCTACCCCTTTTTCAGCTAATTGAGCTGCCAACTCGTCGTTGGTTACTACCTCGGGCGGCAAATGTGCACCGGTACCGATGATTTTGGCAAAAGGCATCATTTTACTTCCTAAAACAGCCTCTTAAGGCGTGGTATCTGTCCCTGCTGCTAATGGTAACTGCTCCGACATCTGCGCCTGCTCCAGACTATCCTGTATACGCTCTATGGCGCGGGTAGTCCCCTCAAGAAGCCCACTCCGTACCGCATCACGCGCACGTTGCAATGCATAGCCGAAAGCCAACACATCTGCTGAGCCGTGGCTCTTGATCACTACCCCACGCAAACCCAGCAAAGCAGCCCCGTTATACTGCCGGTTGTCTACGCGCTCGCTCAAACGTGTCAGCACTGGCTTGGCGACGGCGCCTGCAACCATGCTTAACATATCACGGGTGAATTCCTCACGCAGCATTTTGGCGACCATTTTAGCCAACCCTTCGAGTGACTTAAGGACCACATTGCCCACGAAACCGTCGCAAACCATGACATCCACAGTGCCGCGACACAAGTCGTCGCCCTCGACGTTGCCATAAAAATTAAGGCCGCTATTACGCAACAATTCGGCAGCCTGCTTGACCACCTCATTGCCCTTGATAACCTCCTCGCCGATGTTGAGCAGACCCACTGTCGGCTGCTCATGCCCATCAACGATGGAAGCCAGGGCAGAGCCCAGCATGGCAAACTGCAGCAAATGCTCGGCACTGCAGTCTACGTTGGCCCCCAAATCCAGCATGATAGTTGCCCCACCATTCTGATTGGGGATTGAGGTAGCAATGGCCGGGCGACTGATGCCATCCAGGGTCTTTAATACATAACGGGAGATGGCGACCCATGCTCCGGTGTTGCCCGCTGACACACAGGCATCAGCATGCTCATCCTTGACTGCCTGGGCTGCCAGCCGCATGGATGACTTGCGCTTGCGACGCAAGGCCACCTCCACAGAGTCATCCATATCAACCACCTCGTCGGTATGAATAATCTCATACCAGTCACGAGACAGCTGCGGCAAGGCCTGCAGCTGTGGTTCTATTTGCTGCTGATCGCCAACCAGTAAACACAGCACGTCATCGTGCTGCCTGGCAAACTCGACCGCCGCCGGCAAGGTTACAGGCAACCCATGATCACCGCCCATGCAATCTATTGCTATACGAATTGTTTCTTCTGACATTACACGCTAACGAAAACGTCGATATCGCGCTTAATCGTCAAACTTTGTGTTTAGTACCTTGCGGCCACGATATACCCCGTTGGGGCTGATGTGATGACGTAGATGCACCTCACCGGTGGTGGACTCAATTGCCAGGGCTGGCTCACTGAGCGCATGATGGGCCCGGCGCATACCACGACGAGAGGGACTCTTTTTTGACTTCTGGACAGCCATAATGACTCCTACAAATTGATTTTACTATAACAATGATAATGCTGACGCAATTGCGCCAGAGCTCAATCTTTCTTTAATTGCTTGAGCACCTTGAATGGGTTTTCTTTTTTACCTGATGGCTCTGCCTGAGTGTCCTGTGTTAACTCTTTGGGCATGCTTGGGCATTGGTCATGCTTTGCCACATAAGGCAAGCTAAGTATAAGCTCGTCCTCCAGGAAGTCAAAGCCATCAAAGGAACGGGAGGCCAAAATACGCTCTATGGCCTCGGGGTCATCCTCGTCCAGCTCGATCTCGTTTTCATCCTCAACGAGCTGAACGGTATTATCCACCTGCACCGGATAGGCAAAGGTCTCAAGACAGCGCTGACACTCCAAATACACATCGCCTGTCAGGCGAACGTGCAAAAAATGGCGACCCGCTGAATCCACCTCACCCCAAAGGGCCCAGTCAAACTGCTGACCCTCTGGCTGCTCAGGCAATCCCTTAAGCGCCCGCTTAAACAGTGTAACAGAGCACTGCGACGAGAGTCTTTGAGCCTGCTCGGTAAAGACAAAAGCATCCAAAGAGCCAAGCTGTTTATGCACAAGAAGCCCCCGACACTTCCTTAAGCAAAGAAAACATGAAATGATACCCCGTAGCTAATGAATCAGTCAAATGGTGGCCTGCACGTTGCAGACCCATTACCCCAATCATTACAAACTAATGCATGAACAGCAATGAAAAACATTATTTTGGCCTCGGCCTCTCCTTATCGCCAACAGATGTTGGAACGCTTACGCCTACCCTTTAGCGTGGTGCCTGCCCACATTGATGAATCTGCCCTGCCGCAGGAAACCCCTGCCGCCCTTGCGCAACGCCTGGCCCGTCAAAAAGCCCGCCATGTGGCAAAAAAACATCCCGGCGCAGTGGTGATTGGGGCAGATCAGGTGGCCGAGCTCGATGGTCACAGCCTGGGCAAACCCGGCACACATGAGGCAGCGGTACAACAACTACAACGAATGAGCGGACAAACTGTGTACTTTCACACAGCCCTGGCGCTTTGTCAGGACAATCGCCATGCAGAGCGCATGTTGCGTGTTAAAGCCCGATTTCGCGTTCTCAAGCATACCGAAATAGAGCAATACCTCAGGATTGAGCAACCTTATGACACAGCGGGCAGCGCCAAGGCCGAGGGCCTGGGCATCGCCTTGCTGCAGTCCATGCAGTCGGATGACCCTACTGCTATCATTGGCCTGCCCCTGATCGCCCTGTGCGAACTACTACGAAGTTTTGGTATTGATCCTTTGATTTCAGCCCCTTAAAGTGTGATTCAAAGAACCTCATGAATACTGCCATGAAAGATTATCCTCAAACCCATTCCTCGAAGCGGGCGCTGCATCTCATTCCGGTTGGACTGGGCGACAGTCCACTCGCCCTTTGGCTACCAGATGCTGTACAGGAAATAGCCCGAAACCTGACACTATATATCGCTGAAAATGCCAAAAGTGCACGTGCTTTTCTGAATCAGATCGAGACCATGCGCCCCATTCAGGAAATCACCCTCTTTACGTTGCGTAAAAAAGGACAGGCCGAAGCTGAAATCATACAATGGCTCAAGCACCCGGAGGGTGCTCAAGGGATTGGCCTGGTGTCCGAGGCGGGCTGTCCTGCAGTCGCTGATCCCGGCGCTGCGGTAGTGTCTGCAGCGCACCACATGGGCATCCCTGTCATTCCCCATGTGGGACCCTCTTCTATCCTTTTGGCGCTCATGGCCAGCGGCCTGAACGGGCAAAACTTTTGCTTTCAAGGCTATCTGCCTATCCAGAAGGCACAGCGGCAACAGGCCATCAAGCAGCTAGAACGCCAATCCGCTCAGTACCAAAGCACGCAGCTATTCATAGAAACCCCCTATAGAAATCAGGAATTATTTGCTACGTTATGCGAGTGCCTGCATCCACAAACCCGCCTGTGCGTAGCACGCTCACTCACTACTGCGGCACAATGGATCCGCACCCTCACTATCGAGCAATGGCGCGCTCGCCCCGCTCCAAAGCTGGACAAGCAGCCTGCCATGTTTTTGTTACTGGCGGCCCCGCAAGAGCGGCCCGCCCGTCGCACTCGCCACCGCAATAGATAACCTTTGGAAAATCATGCCCTTGACACTTTTTTTTGCTTTTTCTTATCGTCGCCTGCTGACCTTGCTGATGTTGTTATTTGTCTCGGCCTGCTCTACCCTGCCAACCGATAAGTTGCGCATTGATACCTCATTGAGCGCCCAGGGCAAAAACAGCCGGGTCCGCCATATCGTCTTGCACTATACCGTGGCCGATACCCCTCGCTCCATCAAGATTCTGACCGAAAAAGATGTGAGTAGCCATTATCTGATTACTGATGAAACGCCCCCCACGGTCTATCAGCTGGTAGACGAATCCGAGCGGGCCTGGCATGCAGGCGTGAGCCAGTGGTATGACCACACGGACCTGAACACCAGCTCCATCGGTATTGAAATCGTCAATGAAGGCCGCAGGGAAGATGGCAGCTGGCCGGCCTACAACCCTGCACAGATTGAGGTACTCAAGCTGTTATTGCATGATTTGGTAGCGCGCCATCGGGTCACACCAGCTAATATCGTGGGTCACAGCGATGTGGCACCGCAACGCAAGATTGATCCGGGGCCTCAGTTTCCATGGCGGGAGCTCGCCCAGGAAGGGCTCGGTCGCTGGTACGATGAGCCACTTGCCCAGCACTATACAATGCAGTTTGAACGCGAAGGGCTACCCAGCACTCGTACGATACAGCAGTGGCTAAAGCACATCGGCTATCCGACCCCAACCCATGGCCAGCCGGACGAGGAAACCAAAAACGTCGTTCGTGCCTTTCAGATGCACTATCGGCCTGCCCGTCACGACGGCCTGGTGGACGCTGAAACAGCAGGCATACTCAAAGCCATCGTTTCCCCCCAGCCTGCTCAGGATCTTAGCGTAGGCGCTCTGTAATCCAACAATGCATCTGCTGCGCATCGGCAACAATGCCCAGAGGCCCGGACTGCTGCAAGGTCTGCTCATTGTGCGCCCCGTAGGTCACAGCGAGTCCGTCCATCTGCGCACGATGCGCCATTTCTATGTCGTGCGTGGTATCGCCAACCATCAGCGCCTCATCTGGGCTGAAATCCAACTCCCACATCAGCTCATGCAACATCTGTGGATCAGGCTTACTACGTGTTTCCTCGGCACAGCGAGTCGCATCAAAAAAATTGCCCAGACCGCTGACCTCCAGTGCACGCACCAGACCCTTGCGGCTTTTACCTGTGGCCACACTGAGCAGCACCCCCTGCCCTTTCAGCTCGTCAAGGAGTTCAGTCATGCCTTCAAACAGCTGCAGATCGTGATCACGCTGGAAATAATGATGACGATAGCGCGCCACAAACTCCGGCAAGCTCTTCTCATCCAGCTGGGGGAAAATCTTGTAGAGCCCGTTTTCAATGGACAGGCCTATAATCCAGCTGGCCTTTTCCCGACTCGGCACTGGCAAGCCCATATCCTCGCTCGCCAACTGTATGGAGTGGGTGATGGAATACGTGGAATCCATCACGGTGCCATCCCAATCAAAAATCACTGCTCTGTATTTTTTCATCTTTCTTCCGTTATTTAATCCAGTCTATCCCGTGCTTGATCCAGGCGCTGTAGCAAGGCCTGGCAATTATCCGGCAAAGGCGCATCGATCGCTACATGCGCCTTGGTGATCGGATGCTCAAAACCAAGATGAGCGGCGTGTAAAAACATGCCCCTGAAATCCAAATCCGCACGGGCGCTCTTGAGCTGCGCATCACTACTGTACTTGTCATCCCCTACAATGGGAAATCCCTCATGGGCCAAATGCACTCGTATCTGGTGTGTGCGCCCGGTGCGCAGTTCTGCTTGCAGCAAACTGCAATGTCCATAGCGCTGTAACAGGGTAATAATGGTATGGGCCTGGCGTCCCTGCTCATCTACCCGTACACGACGCTCGCCACTAGGGGTCACCCAGCGCAGCAAAGGGGCGCGCAGGTGCTGCCGCTCGTTAACCCAATCACCAAAAACCAATGCCTGATATTCCTTGGTAATGGTGTCCTCACGAAATAATTCGTGCAAGGCAACCAGAGCCCGTCTGCGCCGTGCCACCAACAGCAATCCCGAGGTATCCCGATCCAGGCGATGTACCAACTCCAGAAAAGGGGCACGAGGACGGGCAGCCCGCAGCTGTTCGATAACCCCGAACGAGACTCCGCTGCCCCCGTGCACTGCAACTCCGGCGGGCTTATTGAGCGCCAGAAAATAATCATCCTCGTACACCACCTCAAAATCAGCCGGTGGCACGAATCGTTGATCTGGGGACTGCCCTCCCCGCATGGGCGGGATCCGCAACTCGTCGCCGGCCTCTAAACGGTAGTCATTACGTACTCTGGATCGGTTGACGCGCACCTGTCCGCTTCGGATTGCACGATAGATATGACTCTTGGGTACACCCTTGCATTCGCGGAATAAAAAATTATCCAAACGCTGTCCCGCTCTTTCAGGTAGAATCTTAAGTAAACGTACTTGAGAAAACGATTGTTCAGTCATTAATTGTTTGCTCATATTTAAAAGAGGCATATAATTCGCCTCAGCCTAGGGAAACTGTGGCACCGCTTGACGTCGAGATGCAAAATACACGTCTCCGTCGGCTGGTAAAGGTATCTATTGTAATACCGACACATTTTTTACGGGTCATTTGGTCTGCCATAGGCAGAGCGATTTGATGTTTTTGCATTTATGCAACCAACAAACGCTGTCCGCCACGTGCGGCACTGAGTTACTGCAAAACGTCGCTAGTTAAAGATTTTTCGCAGATGCGTGCCTATGCCGCATCTGTTTATTGTTTGAGATTTTTAATTTTATTAATGCAAGTGTGGTACCAGGTTATGTTTTCAACTCCTGATTCTGAATCCCGTGCTGGCTATTGCCTTGTGCCATCAAAAACGGTAAATGGTTGTTAACAGCCTGATAAGCCACTGCAGCTAACAGTGCTAAAAACCGAGTGACCCGCAGTCGTACCACTTGGGTACAAAGACTTCGGAGAAAAACACTCATGAAACGTATGTTGTTTAACGCAACGCACCAAGAGGAATTACGCGTTGCTATTGTAGACGGTCAAAAACTGATTGACCTGGATATAGAGACTGCCGGACGCGAACAACGCAAAGGCAATGTATACAAAGGGGTAATCACCCGCATCGAGCCTGGCCTCGAGGCATGTTTTGTAGACTATGGCGAGGAACGCCACGGTTTTTTACCCTTCAAGGAAGTTGAGCGCAGCTATTTCAAAAGCGGCGTAGATTATCGCCGGGCACGCATACAGGATGTACTGCGTGAGGGCCAGGAGCTGATTGTACAGGTTGAAAAAGAGGAGCGCGGCAATAAAGGGGCTGCCTTGACCACCTTTGTCTCGCTCGCTGGACGCTACCTGGTGCTGATGCCCAATAACCCTCGTGGTGGTGGCGTATCCCGCCGTGTCGAGGGCGAGGAGCGCCAAGAGCTCCGTGATGCCATTGCACAGCTCAATTTACCCAATGGCATGAGCCTCATTGCACGTACTGCCGGTATCGGGCGTAATGTTGAGGAATTACAGTGGGACCTTGATTATTTATTGCAGCTTTGGTCGGCCATCGACAATGCGGCCAAGGAGCATCCCGCACCGGTACTCATTTATCTGGAGTCCAGCCTGGTCATCCGGGCCATCCGGGATTATTTCTCCCAGGAAATCGGTGAGATTCTCATTGATACTGATGACATTTACGAGCAGGCCACCGCCTTTATGAATGTGGTCATGCCGGATAATGCCCACCGGGTCAAGATGTACCGGGACGATATCCCCCTGTTTTCCCGTTTCCAGATTGAAAATCAAATTGAAACTGCCTACGCACGCACGGTGCAGCTGCCCTCAGGCGGCTCCATTGTGATTGACCACACCGAGGCACTCGTCGCCATCGACGTCAACTCGGCGCGTGCGACCCGCGGCGCTGACATCGAGGAAACCGCCCTGCAAACCAACCTTGAGGCAGCTGAGGAGGCGGCCCGACAACTGCGTTTGCGAGATTTGGGCGGATTGATTGTTATTGACTTCATTGACATGGAGGACAATCGCAATCAGCGCTCTATCGAGCAATGTTTACGGCGGGCCTTGCAGGTCGACCGGGCCAGGGTTCAGATGGGACGTATCTCCCGTTTTGGGCTGATGGAGCTATCCCGACAGCGTTTGCGCCCTGCACTTAATGAGGGCTCTCACATCACCTGCCCTCGCTGTACCGGCACAGGAGTCATCCGCGATTCCGAGTCCAGCGCCCTGCATGTACTCCGATTACTGCAGGAGGAGGCCATGAAAGAAGGCACTGCCGCCATTCATGCCCAGCTACCGGTCGATGTGTCTACCTACCTCCTCAATGAAAAACGTCATGATCTGACCAAGCTGGAATCTCAGCACAAGGTCACTCTGACCTTGATTCCAAACAAAAACCTGGAAACCCCCCATCACGTCATCGAACGCTTGCGGCAGGATGACGAGCGTCTGGAGGATTTGCAATCCAGCTATCAACATATCCAACAAGAAGAAGAGACTTCACTGACACCGCACCGCACACATGAGCACAAGCCGCAACAAAAGGCCGTAGTGCGGGGCATTCGACCCTCAGAACCCGCCCCCGGCACCAATGGCGCCACCCAAGAGGGACTCTGGCAACGTGTAATTAGCTGGTTCAAGGGGCCCGATACGGCCGCCGGGCAAACCCCCTCCGAGCCCAGCGCTGCGAAAAAATCTGCACCCGCATCGACCCGCGAGGATGACGCCTCGCAACAACGTGAGAGACGTGCACGCAAGCGGCCAGCACGCCGCCGGGCCGAGTCGGATGAAAGCAGCCCCAGAGCCGCTAAAAAAGGTAGGCGGGGACGCCGTGCAGCGAAAAAATCAAGCGCACCCGGAGCGCGCAAAAACGCTCAGGCCGCACGCAAACAAGGCCAGGAGCAGCAAGAGCAGCAAGCCAGAAAGACAAGCTCACGTCGCCGTCGGGGTTCCCGCCGTCGCCGCCCACAACAGGAGCAAGCACAACAGCAGGCAACCCAAACCAATCAAGCTGCCAGTGAGCAACCACAAGCACAAGAGCAGTCGTCGCAGCAACCGCGCAGAGCGCAACAGCAGCGCGGCCGGCAAAGACGACAGGAACGTCAGGAGCAGCGCTCAGAACGCCCGGAGCAGCAGCAAGAGCAACGCCAGCAACGGCAGGAACAGCAACCTCAGGCAGAGCAACAAGCGCGCCAAGAGCAGCGTGAGGAACGCGCACAGCGACAGCCACAACGTCAGCAAGACCGTCCAGAGCGTGCAGAACGTCAACAGCGCCAGGAGCAGCCAGCACAGCGCAGCGAGGCTGAGCAGCAACCCCGCCAGCGCCCCGAGGCACAGGACAAGCAGCCAGAACAGCCGCAGGTAAAGGAGTCGGCCAAGCCAGCGGAGCCCATCGATACGACGGCAGGCCTGCCTGCACAGGTATCCGCCAGCCAATGGACCGCACTGGCACTCAAGAGCAGCCAAAGCAGTCTGGTCATGGTAGAAACCCAGAGTGTGGAAACCAGCAGCAACTCGCAGGACAGCAACGGGGCGCAAACGCAGCAGCAGGCGCAGTCCAAAGTCACCCGTCAATGGGATGAGGCTGTAACGCTACCCACTGAACCCCTGGTGCAGGTAGAAACCTCGGGCCAAAACGGTCAGCAACCGCCTGCGAAAACAACAGCAGAGCCACAGGCCGAGCTGCCTGAGCCAAAGTCGGAGCAGCCGGAACAGGCTACTGAGCCGGAGCAGGAGCAGCCCGAACAGCAGACGCCTGCAGAGGACAAGGAGCTGCTCAGTGAAGAGCAAATTGCCGAGCTCGAAGCTGCGGGACTAAAGTGGGTACAAACCCGCGCAGGTGCGGCTGCTAACAATGCATTGTATCTCAGTAGCAACCATCAGCATGAACTCGGCCGTCAACTGCCTACGCTGGAGGTGGTCGCCGAAGAAAAGCTGGAGCAGGTAGAAACCAACCGTAGCCCGCAATCTTAGGCCAGGCTGCGGTTCATAAACAAAAGAGGCTTGGCATGATGCCAAGCCTCTTTTTAATGGGTACGACAAAACAACCCGGCGATTGATTAGTATTGACTGTTTTATTTATCTGCGTCAGTCTCGTCGATCGTTTGTGCGTCAGGAGCGGGAGCATCCTCAATCTTGATCGCATCCAGAGGCTGATGCATAAACAAGGCGATTAAATGCGCAATCTCCTGCCGCAGCTTGCGTCGATCCACGACCATGTCAAGCGCCCCTTTTTCCAACAGGAACTCTGCCCGCTGAAAGCCCTCGGGCAAGGTCTCGCGCACCGTCTGCTCAATCACTCGGGGACCGGCAAAACCGATCAATGCATTTGGTTCCGCCAGGACCACATCACCCATGAAAGCAAAACTCGCAGAAACCCCGCCCATGGTGGGATCCGTCAGCACACTGATAAAGGGCAAACCGACCTCGGAGAGTTTGACCAACATGGCATTGGTCTTGGCCATTTGAAACAAGGACAACAAGCTCTCCTGC
>DATGTB010000081.1:0-16042 GCA_035302065.1 Paenalcaligenes sp.
AGCCAGGATCAAACTCTTCAGTTTAATCTCTGTTTTGTGCTTTGGTTACCCAAAGCGATACTCAAAGAAACGGCGGTGTTTTGCATGTATGCAAAAACCTGTTCCTTATAAGTACTATGTATCGATGCGCAATCACAAGCAACCAAAGTCACCTGTGCCTGCAGCGCACATAGCACTCACATCTATAGGCTACTAAATTGTTAAAGAGCTTTACCGGGCCAAGCCCAGCGCTTTGCCTTTAAAAGAGCTAGTGGTTTACCCTAGCGCTTGGAAAAGCAAAGAATTAAATTATGTACTGTTTGTTAGAGACTGTCAAGCAGCTGCTGTTTATCTTGTTGCAAAAAAGAGATTTGCGATGGGATAGTCTGTAGTGCAGCGCCTACCTGGTCGGTATGAGTCCCGAACTGATAAATCCATTCTATAACAACCAACCAAAAAACTCAATTCTGTCTTTGGGGCTCACAAGTGCACAGTGTCAATTGCCGTCTCGGGCACCCATACCCGCCCATCAAATAGCAGTCTGGCCGTACGATAAAAAGCCCCGTACCGGGCTTGCCAGCCCTGCACTGCGTCATGGGACACACTTGCCCGTACCGCCAGGACGCCTGAGGGATTACCCAGATGGATAGTTTCCGGGACTGTTGTTTTTTGGTTTTTTTTGACTTTTTGATGGGGGACTGTGCCCTCAATCTTGCTCGCTACAGCGATACACAAAGATATCGTCAATGGTAGTGCTCGATGAGGCTGACCATTGGAGATGACACGCGCGGTCAGATCCAGGTCCTTGGCAGGGATTAACTCCCCTTGCAATGTTGGATTGTCTTGGGCCGAAGAGATAATACACACAAACGGCACGATGCGAATTTCTGCCGCCTCCTCCAAGTTTTTACTAATACCCATGGCAACCGAAGCGGCACGGCGAATATTTTCCAAAAGCGTGAGTACTTGTTTGTCTGCTTCCAGCTCATCGGGCAACTCAGTGCCTTTTAGTCCGATATCACGGGCGCGTACAAAGACAGCAGCATTGGCAGCATCAACCATTGAGACCGTCAGCGGCCCAAAACCTTTGACCTCAAGCTCATCAGTGACGGCTCCGGTGGGCAGCAGCTTGCCCGTACTGGCCCCACCCGGATCAACAAAACGTAACTCTATGGGCGAGCCTGTACCTGATACCCCTGGTATACTCAAATCCCCAGCATAAACCGGAACCCCGGCGCGGGTTTCGAAAGTGCTTTCTATCACCTTGTTGGTATTTGTATTGAGGATTCGCACCGTGGTTTGACCATCACCTGCCTGAACCAGGCCTTTATGTACAGCAAAAGGGCCGACCGCCGAGCTCATATTACCGCAATTGCCTCGATAATCTACACGTTGCTCTTTGACGGCAACCTGGGCAAATGTGTAGTCAACGTCAATGCCTGGCTGCTTTGAAGGTGAAATGATACACACCTTTGATAACGAAGAAACCCCGCCCCCCATACCATCAAGCTGACGCCCGTAAGGGTCGGGTGTGCCCATTGCCGCCATGAAAATTGGGGCCCATTGTTCCCGTTCAGCAGGAAGATCCGAAGCCAGCAGCATCAAGGCCTTACTGGTACCGCCACGCATGAAATAAGCCGGTAATGAAAGTTGGGTCACAAGCACTCCAAAAACTGCGCCTAAAGTTTGTACTGCCCTGACTTTAGGATACTATTAAAGGATCGACATGCCTTGCAAAGCCGCAAGCACCTTATCTTTTTATTATACGAGCAATACTTATGTCGTGTACAAATCAGTCATTGAAAACCCTCCGTATTGGTGAGCGCGCTTACCTTTATGCGCCTATCCACGATATTGAGCAAGTAGAAAGCCTACCGTATAGCCTGCGTATTTTTCTGGAAAACCTCGTACGGCAAAAAAAACAATTAAATATTGATAGTAGTGCCCAGATACAAGCGCTCATCAACCGACAGGTTGGTACTGCCATCGACTTTTACCCATCGCGGGTTTTTGGGCACGATATTTTAGGCTTGGTCATGTTGCTGGATTTGGTGGCCTTGCGGGAGGCGGTCGCGCAGGCGGGTGGGGATGTCAGCCTCGTACGTCCGCATGTGCCCACTGATGTGGTTGTTGATCACTCCTTGCAGGTTGATAGCTGGGCTAATCCAGAGGCCGCTGCTATTAACCTTGCCATTGAGTATCAGCGCAATGCTGAACGCTTCAGTTTTTTACGTTGGTGCGGCAGTAACTTTGAGGGTGTCACCGTGATTCCGCCGGGCAAGGGAATCATGCACCAACTACACCTTGAGCATATTGGGCAGGTCGTGGGCCAGTCTGAGACAGACTCCGGCCCCCTGCTATTTCCAGATAGCTGTGTCGGTACCGATAGCCATACACCAATGGTCAACGGACTTGGGGTGCTTGCCTGGGGTGTCGGGGGGATCGAGGCTGAGGCTGTCATGCTGGGTCAAGCAATTACCTTGCCTTTACCCGAGGTCGTGGGTATCGAGCTGACAGGTAGCTTGCCTGAAGGCGTACTGCCTACCGATCTGGTGCTGGAAATTACCAAACGGCTGCGCGAACTCGGGGTAGTGGGGAAATTTGTAGAGTTTTTTGGCCCTGGTCTGGATAATCTAAGCTTGGGAGATCGCGGCACAATTGCCAATATGGCTCCCGAATATGGCGCAACCGTCGTCTTTTTCCCGGTTGACCAGGAGACGCTTGATTACCTATATATGACCGGCCGCAGTGAGGCTCACATAGAACAGGTCAAAACCTACTGCCAAAAGCAAAAACTATGGCGGGACAAAAACACACCTGTCCCCAATTTTGATACGGTGCTGAATATCGATCTCGGTAGCATTCGCCCTAGTGTTTCCGGACCGAGCCAACCCGAACAACAACAAGACCTGGTTCAAGCAGCACAGTGCTTTATTCATGCCCACAAAGAAATTGCCAAGCGTCCGTTAGACCTGGATAAACGCTACCCCGTCAAAGGTGAGGACTTTAGCCTGCATGATGGCGCTGTTGTCATTGCTGCCATTACCTCCTGTACCAATACGGCCAATCCCACCAATATGATTGCTGCTGGGCTTTTGGCACGTAATGCAGTCACAAAAGGGCTACAAATCCAGCCTTGGGTGAAAACTTCATTGGTCCCTGGCAGTCAGGTCACGGCTGATGTACTGGCCACCTCAGGGTTACAGGAATATCTGGATCAACTGGGTTTTCAAATCGCCGGTTTTGGCTGCACCACCTGCAATGGAGGTTCTGGCCCATTACCACCTGCGATTGATCAAACGATTCACGATAATGATTTGGTTGTCACTGCTGTTCTTTCAGGCAACAGGAACTTTGAAGGACGCATCCATCCCAGCGTGCGGGCTAATTATCTGGCATCTCCTGCATTAGTCATTGCCTATGCAATTGCAGGCTCACTCACCAAAAATATTGCAGATGATGCATTGGGCTTTGACCCGCAGGGTAATCCAGTGTATTTACGCGATATTTGGCCAACTGCCGATGAGATCCAGAGCACAGTGCAATCTGCCTATGCCCGCGATTTATTCATTGAACGGTATGCTGAATTATTAAATGGTGGGCCACAGTGGGATAATTTGCTCAAAGACAGTAGTACGCAGTTTTCCTGGGATCCAGACAGTCATTACATCCGCAAGCCACCGTACTTTGAACACCTGAGTCCGACGCCTCCGGCAATTAGTGATTTACGACTACTCAAACCGCTGGTCATTCTGGGAGACTCCATCACCACCGACCACATATCGCCTTCCGGGGCAATTAGCCTGGGTACTCCTGCAGCCGATTATTTACTTGAGCGCAATGTACAGCAAAAAGACTTCAACAATTACACTACTCGGCGGGCTAATCATGAAATAGTAAAACGCGCTACCTTTGCCAATATCCGCCTAAAAAACAAAATGGTCCCGGGGATTGAAGGAGGAGTAACCAAACTGATGCCCGATGGCGAAATCTTGCGTGTTTTCGATGCGGCGCAGCAGTACCTACACCGGCAGCAGCCGCTCATCATCATAGCCGGCAAAAACTACGGCTGTGGTTCATCACGAGACTCGGCCGCAAAGGGAGTTGCCCTTTTGGGCGTCAAAGTGGTACTGGCAGAAAGCTACGAACGCATCCATCAAAGCAATCTTATCGGCATGGGCGTGCTACCGCTGGAGTTTCTGGCAGGAGAAAATGCGGACAGCTTGAACCTGACCGGCAATGAAACCTTTGATATCTGTGGGTTGACAGAGCAAATCAAACCGCGCCAAAGATTGAAGTTACTGATTCGCTATGCTGACGGTAGCACCAAGGAGACAGAGGTTACTGCCCGGTTAGACACCGAGAAAGACGTAACCTATTGGCGCCATGGCGGAATTTTACCCTACACCTGGCGCCAGTATATTAACCCACAGTAACTTCAGGACGAGCCGCCTGTAAGGCGGCTTGCTTATTCCTTGGCAGCATCTCGCTGCAGTCCGAATTCAGCCAGAATTTCATCAGTATGTTCGCCAAGCATGGGCGGTGCCATACGATACTGCACAGGTGTTGCACTAAAGCGCATGGGGCTGGCTGTGGTTGGGGCCTGTCCTGCTACAGGATGCGGCAGATTACGCCATATCTGTCGATGCTTGACTTGCGGACTCTCATACACCTCGGCCAGATTATTGATAGGCCCAGCGGGCACACCAACCTGGCGCAATTTTTCGGTCAGCTCCTCACGAGTAAACTTTTCGATAAGCGGCTCGATCAGGGCTAATAACTCCTCTCGATGGGCCAGGCGTGCAGCATTTGTCTGAAAACGCTTATCGTCTGCCAACTCAACTACACCAAGTACCTGACAAAGCCTTCTGAATTGGCCATCATTACCCACAGCAATGATAAGATGCCCGTCTTCGACCTGGAACGCTTGGTAAGGGGTAATATTTTGATGAGCATTACCATAACGTTTGGGCGCTTTGCCCGAGGTCATGTAGTTCAGGTTTTGGTTAGCCAACATGGCAATCTGCGAATCCAGCAAGGCAATATCCAGATATTGCCCCAATCCGCTGCGGTTACGCTCCTGCAACGCGCCCAGAATGGCAACTGTTGCGTACATGCCCGTTAGAACATCGGTAACGGCAACGCCCGCTTTTTGAGGGCCACCACCTGGCAGATCATCACGCTCACCCGTGATGCTCATCAACCCGCCATAGCCCTGTATCATGAAATCGTAACCGGGTAAATGAGCCATGGGGCCATCTTGCCCAAAGCCGGTAATGGAACAATAAATTAAGCGGGGATTAACTTTCTTGAGCTGCTCGTAGTCCAGACCATATTTTTGCAAGCCGCCCACTTTAAAATTTTCGACCAAAACATCACATTTGGCCGCCATTTTGCGAACCAATTCGGCCCCTTCAGGGGTGGAAAAATCAATGGTAATGGAACGCTTGTTACGGTTGGCACTGAGATAATAAGCACTTTCTGTGGTTTCCTGCCCCTGCTCATCCTTGAGATACGGTGGCCCCCACCCACGCGTATCATCTCCCACGCCTGGGCGCTCTACCTTAATGACATCCGCTCCGAGATCAGCCAGATTTTGTGTACACCACGGACCAGCCAGCACCCGCGATAAATCTAGCACCTTGATACCGTGTAAAGGGGGTAAACGTTCTGACACCTAAATCACTCCTTAATCCATATCATTATGACTCTGCACGCGCGCGCCATTTTTCCCACGAAAGCCGGCTGCGCACAGCCAAACCCAAAACCGGTTTTGGCAACAGGGCTGAGGGCGGCTCAAGTTGCAGCATCTTGTCCAGCAATTCGCTATGCTCATCGCAGGCCAGATCAGCTGCCAACATGCCGCCTATCGTTCCCTTTGTGATCCCCATACCATTTTGACATACTGCCCCATAGACATTGGGCGCTAACTGACCAAAGCCAGGGCTATCATTGCGAGACAGGCAAATCATGCCAGCCCAGGTGTGTGCCAACTCCAGGTTTGATAGTGCGGGAAACCGCCTGCTTAGAGCCTGGTGATGCTGTTGCTGAATTGCCTCCAGCTCCTGACCGGAAAATTCGAGCTCCGGGCGATAATCCAGGCTGTGCTGTATATAAAGACGCTGGTCCGCTGTCCGCCGCAGGGTAGTGCCAACCAAAGCGTTGGCTGGGGTAAGCCCCCAGGTGCTCCTGCCCGCTAAGGCACTTTGCTGTTCTGCACTTAGCGGTGCACTCAGGCTGGCATATGCAGCAAAATGTATTAAGCGCCCATTAAAAAACCCAAACTGCTCAATAAAGCCATTGACTGCCAGAATCAGTTTTTTGGCCCGCACCGAACCCGCCGGAGTGCGCACCCGAATGCCAGCAGTTAACTCCAGACTCAAGACTGGCGAGTATTCAAATAAGCGTACGTTTTCAGGCAAACTATCAGCAAGCCCGCGTGTTAATGCACTGGGATTAAGCAGCACTGTGCCTGGCGTAAAAATAGCACTTTGATAATATTCCGTACCAACCTGCTCATGCAAGGCACTCCCTTGGAGCCACTCGAACTCCTCACCCAATGAGCTCAGCATCTCGCGCATGGGCTCCAAGCCCTGCTGTTGCGCACGCTGACTTACTGCCACGTGGTATTTACCATCTTGACGCCAATCACACTCAATTTGGTGTTCTTCGACAACGGCCTTGAGGTATTGAATTGCTGCTCGCGATAGCAAGGTGCTATCTCTAGCCTGTTCGGGCCGGACAGCTGCACGTCTGACACTCAAGGGGATATCAAACATGAAACCGGAATTCCTGCCTTGAGCCCCCTCGCCCACCTGCTCTGCCTCAAGCACGATGATACTGGACTGTGGGCGCAGTTCGGCCAGTCGGCGTGCTGCTGCCAAACCCGCAAATCCCGCCCCTACCACCAAAAAATCCGTCTCTAGCGCATGCTCTAATACAGGATTGGGCTTGCGCGCAGGTAGCATGGCGCTCCAGCCGTTTTTTCGATCATTATTCGGTAAGATGGAAATTTTTCTCATACCTGAAAATATATTTTAATCTACACATGCTGTTATTTTGTCATTAACTCATTAACAACACTCTCGCCCTGACTCCATGGTATAACACCATCATAGTTTGCAAAGCGGTGAGCCGTTATATTTTGGTCTATGGGTCGAACACTTTCTTGCGGCGTTTTATTTTAAGTCCTGCCTTTAGCTTAGTACTATTATGGTAACAGCGTTTCCAAAACTTGATCCTCAGCAACTCAAAACGCTACAGCAAGTCATCGCCCAAAAATTTGCCGGCGGTACATACAACAAGCCCCAACTCATCGAATTTGATGGCAGCACTTTTGTGATCAAGTTCAAGCGTCACGAAAAGGAACGCAAAAGGCAAGAACTGCTCAGTGCCATCGCTTATTTTTTATTATTTCGCCGCTGGATGGCGCCCAAGCATTTTCGGGCGCTGACTGTTTTTGAAGAAGGGGTGCGCCTGCAATCCCTGACCAATATCGGTGCCCGTGTTGCCCCGGTTTATTTTAATAGCCAAGATTATTTTATCCAGGCACACAGTGGCACTTCGTTGGATACGGTCTTGCCACGCCGGGATCACCACACTCGCATTGCTCTGATTTATGATGTCCTGGCTTCTCTGGCCGATCTCCATGAGCGCGGCCAATGGCATGGCGGCCCCCAAATCAGAAACCTGACCCTGCATGACGGGCAGTTATTTCGTATCGATTTTGAAGAACGTTTTGGGTATTACACGCCCCTGCCCCTTGCCCAAAGCTACGATTTGATCTTGACTTTCAATTCCATTAAAAAGTTTCTCGATGATGACCTCGAGTTGGCCAAATCACTATTTCATCATTATTGGCAGCGCCATCCCGAGCCGGAATTAATTCCTTATCTACAAAAAGTATATCGCTGGATAAGACCTATCCTGCCTTTGGGCCGTTTTCTGGGGCGCATCAACAAAAAAAACAACGATATCAATACCTCCTTGTTTTTTGGCCGGTTATTGCATGAGATACTGCCAGAGCTACAACGCTAATCCAGCAGGATAAAAAAAGCACCAAGCCGATCACTCAGACTTGGTGCCTTGAACAGCATCAAAAGCGCTTAGTAGCGATAAATAGCTGCAATCCCTGCATCTGTGGGCATTACCTCGTCGGGTAAGACCATCAATTTACCACTGCGACGAATCACCATTTCAGCTAAATCATCAAGTACGTCTTCGGCATCCGGGACGTCAAAACTCTCGAGGAACTCGACCTTTTTCTCCTCCCGGTTTACGCGACCCGCAATGCGTTGATCTGCGGAAATCATCAGTGTCTCAACACGGCCGTCCAGGATGGCGCGCGCAATACTCTGGATATTATCGCTTGCCAAGCCTGTACCATGGGCTTTCTTGAATTGTGAAATGGCCTTGGCTACCCGCTCCTGGGCGACCGGCTCAACCACACTCCAGGCTCGCTCACGCAGCTCATCAACGCTCAAAGCGCTGGGGTCAACATTAACCCCCTCTTTGAGCAGGTGGGTATTGTGGGAGATCTTTCTAAATATCCCCTGATATTCAGGCAACGTCACCAACACGATAGGCAAATTGCTGTGCTTGCTGATTTGATCGATGATTGCCCGATCAACTACCCGGAAAAAGCGCTCGGTATCGACCTCAACAGCCTCTGCCCGACCTCCGTGGCCATGGAACATTGCCGTACTGGTGCGCGAGGCTGCTCCCAAGCGATAGCTGGCGACACTTAATGTACCCGCCTCACGTTCCTCACCGAGTGCCTGCTCAAGGGTTGCGGGGAACTCATCTGCCAGAACAATATGGTCAAGCACATCCCGATTACCCTCAAATAGCTCGATTGCATGGCGATTCACGCACAACACCTGAAAGCGATCCAAGGTCTGCATTTGGCGTAATAGTGGCTTGATATGAAACGAGTCAGCGACTACGGCAAAATCAGGGGTTGGCCGCTGCAGATTAAAGACCTGAAACTTACCTTTCTTGGCCAAAATGGCAAGACCATCCAGGGTATGCTGCCAAAAAGTTTCATCATTGGCCAACCGGTGAAATGGTGCCAACAGTTCCTCACTCTCGGCTTTGGAGTAGCTTTGGCTCAAAGAACGCTCCAGTTCTTTGATCAGATTTTTAAAACGGATGGGATCCTGAGCATTGTCTGGATGACTGCGGTGTGTCGCTTGATACAAAGATAAGCATGGGCCTTCTTGTCTTTCCAGAAAAGGTGTCAGCGCCTCGAATGATAAATGACCCATAAATAAAACTCCTGTGGAAATTGATAAAGTAAATCCAAAAAGACAATCAATCTGATTGTGCAGGATTCATCAGACCTGATTCTTTAGAGCCAAACCTAAAAACAAAAGTGCCCAACCCTGAAATAATATATCTATGGCCAATAATATCCCCATGATGAACATACTATTTTCAGGCCAGCCCCAAGCAATCAATAATCCGGCCAGTACACTGATTAGTCCAGAAAATGCCAGCCAGCCCCAACCAGGCTGTGCCCGATTATTAAACCAAATCCAGAGACGCAATGCGCCCAAGCCAATCAAGCTCGCGCCTAATAAAAGGGTCAGCACCATGGCTCCGAGCATCGGGTTAACAAAAGCAATAACCCCCCCGGCAAGGTACAGCAAACCACTGAGCGACCATAAAATGAAGCTGGTCCAGGGCCCAGTACGCCAAGCATGGATCAGCTGCGCCACACCACCAAAAATCATCAACAAGCCAATGAACCAGACGCTAACTACCGCCGCCATGAAAATATGTAAACTGGCAATCACCCCTAAAATCAACAAAAGGATACCCACCCCAACAAACCAGCCCCATCTTGAAGCCACTTTTTTAAGTGCGGCTGCCAATTCGGGCTTATCAGGGAACTGCGAAGGAAATTGATTTGCCATAAATGCCCCTTTGTTTTTACCTACAATATACGTGCTTAAAGATAGTGTATAACAAAGTAGAGTATCAGGTATTATCCTAGATCAGATCAATGTTAAGGAAAATGCATGACACAAAACGATGCTAAGACATTCTGGGATGAGCGCTTTAACCGAGAGGAATATTATTACGGCACTGAGCCTAATGATTTTTTGCGAGAACAAGCGCAGGTGTTTCCCCCAAAAGGACGTTTGCTTTCACTCGGCGAGGGAGAGGGCAGAAACGCTGTCTTCCTGGCTGAATTGGGTTATGAAGTCACCGCACTAGATTCTGCTCAGGTGGGACTGGACAAAACCGCACAACTGGCCCGCCAGCGTAATGTTATTGTCCATCCTGTACTGGCGCATTTGAAATACCATGAATTTGAAAAAGATCACTGGGATGGGGTGATTAATATTTTTTGCCATCTCCCCGCACCGGTACGTCAGCATGTACATAAAAATTTGCCCCATACCCTGAAGACAGGCGGGATCTTTCTAATGGAAGCCTACACCCCGGAACAACTCGAATACGGTACCGGCGGCCCTAAAAACATCGAACTGCTCTATGATCCCGACACCATAAAAAAAGAGCTAAAAGGACTTGAGCTGCTGCGCTTTGAAGTGGTTGAAAGAGCTATCCACGAAGGTCAGGGTCATACAGGCATGTCCTCTGTATTACAAGTCATTGCCCGCAAGAACTAACTCAGCTGCAATAAAAAACGCCCTGCGTCTCCCATCAAAGCTTATCTGCCTTTGATGGGAGAACGCATAAGGGCGCGTTGCAAGCAATCAATGGGTTATTGATTCAACATCTGCTCAACTTTATTGCGTAACTCAGTGTCCTGCTGTATGGCCAAGCTGATGCCGTTATATTCCTCGACTGACAATCCATCTTCTTCTACAGCGGCGACCATTTTCTCATCTGCTTCTTGCATGATTTGTTGGCGCGCAGCGTCATCAGAGGCTTGCTCCAATTGCGGCTGATACTCCTGTGCGACTGCAGCGACCTTTTGTGCTGCGCCGATATAACGCTCAAGCTCCTCGTCAGTAGGCTGGACGACTTCAGGGGCAGCAGGGGCAGCAGGAGGTGTGGGTTGTGCGTATGACAACGCCGAAGCGGTACCCAAGGTTACAGCAAATAAAACAGCGGTAGACAAACGTTTGATACTAAAGGGCATGTGCACCTCCTAAAAATTAGTAGTCTACCCATCATCGCTAAAACCCCCGGGCACTGGCAAGTTTCCACATGTAAGCATCCATTACGCCAAGGCTTAAGGGTATTCGCATTATTACGGCCTTTATATAATATATTGTTCACCCCTCCTCCACACTCCTGAACAGGGCTGTTACACAGCCCGAGCCCCAGGAGACTACTGTATTTGAAGCTTTTCATCTTTGTAACATTACGGAACCAACTGGTTACATACTGCGCCTAAGCGTTATCCACACCGATGCCGATAAATTGAAAAAGGCTACGCTTTTTAGCGTAGCCTTTAACAAATTACAACCTCAGCGAACGTTATTTTTTATCTGTCTGAGTTGAAAAATCACGTGAATGATCCAGTAGCTTGGGTCTCAGGAAGTCCTTGTGCCCGACATTGTCATTATCACCCAGTAGTTTTCCATCGATCTCCAGCCCATACAGGGAGTGCTTATGAAAAGTATCCAGATACTTTTCCCGAGTCTCCACTACATCCCCTGTATAGCGAGGGTCCTGAGGACGTTCCTGACTGTTGATATATTGCGATAAATCCCAGGCGTCCTGAACGCTGATCGTGTTGGGTTGTCCCAATGGCATATTGTATTTGATAAAAGATGCCAAGGTAAACAAACGTACGATACCTGCGCCCCAGTTATAGGAGTCATCCCCCCATAGTGCCGGAAATACCACCTCGCCATCTACTACAACACCCGCTCCATCCTCAGCATGACACACTGCACACTTTGCTGCGTAGACCTCCTTGCCACGCAGTGCATCCGGCTTGAGCTCGGGCTCCTCCAAGCGTGGAAAGCCCCGACCGTACATCGTGTTGGACTCATACATTGGCACCCCCTTTGCCAGCCACTGTATATACGCAGACATAGCCAGCATATCATCGCTACCATAGGCAGGTGGCTGTCCATTCATGGAATAGCTGAAGCAGCCGGCAATGCGCTCCTCAAGGGAGTTTACATGATCATTTTTCGGCCTGAAATCTGGTAATACCACGGCTGCTGGCCATACGGGACCCGAAAAAGGTAGCCGCCCATCGCCCAGGTGGCAGCTGACGCAATTCATGCTGTTAAACACGTTTTCGCCGCGCAACTGTTGTGTATTGACAAATAAATCATGCCCGCGACGGATTGCTTCCTTGAGTTTGGGATGTATATCCTCATTCTCCAGGGCGTCAATTGCAGGCGGAATATGCACAAACTCGCCCTCCTGTGGCAAGGGTGCGCCGGGGGCTACATGCTCTATGAATTCTTTCAAATCAGAGTCGATATTCCCATCAACGATACCTGTATAACGATCAATTGCTACTGCAGGCATCACCAACGACGCCCCTAAAGCCAGCAATAAGCCTTGCTTTAGGCTAAATTGTTTCACTTTCTCAAACATGCCGGTTCTCCTGACTAATTTGACTGTTCTGTGGACAGCACAGGCTGCTGACCCAACCATGCGGAAACAGCATGAATATCATCATCAGTCATCCGCTTTGCAATACTCTTCATCAAGCCAAGAGAATCATTATCCCGCTCACCATTTTTCCAGGCCTTGAGCTGAGTGGCAATGTAGGCCGGATGCTGTCCGGAGATGTTTGGAAAGATGCTCCCTACCCCATGGTTGCCGGGGCCATGGCAGCTTACACAGGCCACTATATAACGATCCCAGTCGCCGTTCAATGCAAGCTTACGACCACGCTCCAACACCTCGGGGTCGACCCCCTGTGCCGGTTTGCTCTCTACCACCTCCAAACTGGCATAGTATGCGGCGACATCACCAAGCTGATTATCACTCAGCATTTTGGCAAAGGGCTCCATCGACGGGTTGGAGCGACGCCCCTCACGGTAATCCTGCAGCTGAGCAACAATATAATCCGGATGCAAACCAGTGAGTCGCGGCCAGGACTCGGCACCCTCGTTATTCATGCCACTGCCATCAGCCTGGTGGCAAGCCACACAAGCAACCGTAGCGGCCTTGCCGCGCTCAATCGCCTCAGCATCTGGTTGGTCTGCCCATGCCACACCCGCCATAGCCCAATAGCCAAAGGCCGCCGCAATACCATAGCAAATAGCGCCCCTTTTTATCTGATTTTTCATAACACCCTCGCTGTCAATACAATCTATAATTTTATATATTCTCATTCTATACAAAAAAATATTATTCGTAAAACGCACTCTGCATTTATATTAAATAATAAAAAAACCCAGGCTACCAAGAGCCTGGGTTTTAGTTGCTATGCGCTAGGTTATTTTCCTTCGAGGAAGGATTTCAGCTTGTCTGCCCGACTGGGGTGGCGCAATTTACGTAACGCCTTGGCTTCAATTTGTCGAATCCGTTCACGCGTAACATCAAACTGCTTGCCTACTTCCTCCAGCGTTTGATCGGTGCTCATTTCGATGCCAAAACGCATCCGCAATACTTTTGCTTCGCGCGGTGTAAGCGAATCCAGCACCTCCTTTACCACCTCTTGCATTGAGCCGTGCAACGCCGAGTCAACAGGCGAGGTCGTGTTGTGGTCCTCAATGAAATCGCCCAAATGCGAATCGTCGTCATCACCAATGGGAGTTTCCATGGAAATAGGCTCTTTGGCAATTTTGAGAATTTTACGTACCCGATCCTCAGGAAGATCCATCTTTTGAGCCAATGTAGCGGGATCTGGCTCCTCACCGGTTTCTTGCAAAATCTGACGATTGATTCTGTTCATTTTATTAATCGTTTCGATCATGTGCACAGGAATCCGGATCGTACGCGCCTGATCCGCAATCGAGCGTGTGATGGCCTGTCGAATCCACCAGGTGGCATAGGTTGAGAACTTATAGCCCCGACGGTATTCGAACTTGTCTACTGCCTTCATCAGCCCGATGTTGCCTTCCTGGATCAGATCCAAGAATTGTAGCCCACGGTTGGTATATTTTTTTGCAATGGAAATCACCAAACGCAGGTTGGCCTCTGTCATATCACGCTTGGCACGTCTGGCTTTGGCCTCACCCGAAAGCATACGCTTGTAGGCTTCCTTGAAATCACTCAAAGGCAGCACCACACTGCGCTGAATTTCCTGCAAATAGCTTTGCAACTCTTGAATTGCAGGAACGTAGCGCTCCAAATCCTCCGCATAAGGAGGGTTTTTAGCCAGCTCATCCTCTGCCCATTGCAAATTGGTTTCATTGTCAGGAAAGCTTTTGATGAAATGCGAACGCGGCATACCCACCCGATTTACGCAAATCTGCATAATCTGGCGCTCATGACCACGGATTTCTGCTACGCGCTCACGCATGGTGTCTGTCAGCTTTTCCACCATCTTGGCAGCAAAGCGTATGCCCATGAACTCTTCGAGAATTTTTTCACGTGCCTCTATATAACCCGGACTGTCATAGCCTTCGGACTCAAAGGCTACGCGCATCTTGTCAAACCACTCTTGGATGAGTGCGAACTTCTTGAGGGATTTTTCACGCAGGTATTCAAGCTGGGAGCTACTCATGCCCCCTGCTGGCCCTTCCTCACCGTCTTCGCTCTTGGCACCTGCACCAGCATACTCCTCGCCGTCGTCATCTATCAGTCCGTCGACAACATCATCGATGGGCATATTACCCTCACGGACCTCATTGATGTAGGCGAGTACCTCATTGACTGTCGTGGGGCAGGCTGCAATGGCCATGACCATATCTTTGAGCCCATCCTCAATGCGCTTGGCAATCTCAATCTCGCCCTCACGGGTCAAGAGCTCGACAGAACCCATTTCACGCATGTACATGCGTACCGGATCAGTAGTTCGGCCAAAATCCGAGTCTACCGTGGTCAGCGCTGCATCCGCCTCTTCTTCTACATCATCATCTGCAGAAATGACAGTGACGCCATCACTCATCAGCAGGGTTTCAGCATCAGGGGCCTGGTCATAAACAGAGATACCCATATCACCAAAGGTGGTGATGATTCGCTCTATCGCATCGGCGTCCACCAAATCATCGGGCAGATGGTCGTTAATCTCGCCATAGGTAAGATAACCCCGCTCCTTGCCCAGTTTGATTAGAGCCTTTAATCTGTTTCTGCGGGCTTCTTGCTCCTCTGGAGTGAGCTGACCCCGGCCACCGAAAACATCCCGCTCGGTACGGGCGCGTTTTGCCCCCCGCTTGGTCGCAGCGGGCTGAGGCTCAGGAATATCCTCCATATCCTCATCGTCGATATAGTCATCATCGATATCCACAGCCTGGCTTGCGCGTTTACGTGCGACTGCCTTTTTAGCAGCCTTCTTGGCTGCTTTTTTAGCCGCCTTTTTAGCCGTGGTTTTTTTCGCAGTTGCCTTTTTGGCTGCTGCCTTTTTCACTGCTTTTTTGGCGGCCTTCTTGGCGGCTTTCTTGGCCGTTGCCTTTTTGGCCGCTTTTTTAGCCGTAGCTTTCTTGGCTGCTTTTTTAACGGTAGCTTTTTTAGCTGCCTTTTTCGCTGTGGCTTTTTTGGCCGCTTTCTTGGCTGCTGTTTTGCTTCCTTGTGTGCCCTGATTGGCTTCCTCGACCTGAACCGACGTACTCTTATCGCCCGATGCCTCAGCATAAGCAATAGTCGTCGAATTCTCAGTCGTTGTTGGTTTACCAGTCGATTGTGTCATATTGGATTCCATTGACGCTTGACATATCTATGGGATATGTTGCAGGACAGTTAAAATATTTGCATTGAAGTCAATAACCATCAGCAGATACATGTGCTGGATTATGCGCTGAATGTAATGGGTTTTCCCTATGCTCTGTCGAGGGCTGATTGATTAGCATCCTCACGCATGTACTTGCCGGTCATTGCTCCACCGTCTGTTTCAAGTTTACTTTAGTTAAGTTCATGTTGCAGTAGTCAATTCCGCTAATCTACGCGTCAAGAACTGATATCTTTGCCTTTCTGCATCTTTTTTCAGACCATCTTCTATTAGTTTTAGTTGCTC
>DATGTB010000082.1:0-4545 GCA_035302065.1 Paenalcaligenes sp.
CTTGCTTTAAAATGGCGCTGGCGCCAAAAGCGCCAAGCCGAGGGCAAACCCACTGACAGACCCAACCTGGTTTGCGGTCCAGTGCAAATCTGCTGGCACAAATTTGCTCGTTATTTTGATGTGGAGCTGCGCCAAATCCCCTTGGATGGCGATAATTTAGGCATGACTCCGGAAACTGTTTTGGCCCACTGTGATGAAAACACCATTGGTGTAGTCCCCACACTAGGAGTTACCTATACCTGCCAATATGAGCCCGTCAAGGAAATCAGTGAGGCTCTGGATAAATTGCAACAGGAAAAAGGGCTGGATATTCCCATCCATGTAGATGCTGCAAGTGGTGGTTTTTTAGCGCCTTTTTGTGCACCAGATTTAGAGTGGGACTTCCGCCTGCCTCGTGTGCATTCCATCAACTCCTCAGGCCATAAATTTGGTCTGGCACCCTTGGGCGTAGGCTGGGTTATCTGGCGTGATGCCAAGTGCTTACCTGAAGAGCTTATTTTCAATGTGAGTTACCTTGGCGGCAATATGCCAACATTTGCCCTAAATTTCTCTCGTCCAGGAGGTCAGATAGTAGCTCAGTATTACAACCTGATACGCTTGGGTCGTGAGGGATATACCCGCATTCAATCTGCCTGTTACGATACTGCCAAGTATCTCTCTGCAGAGATTAGCAAGATGGGACCCTTCGAAGTGCTTTTTGACGGTGATAGCAGCAAAGGAATTCCTGCAATGTCCTGGACCATCAAGGATGAGTACAAGGACAAGGTAAACTTCACCCTGTATGATTTTGCTGATCGTCTGCGAGTTCGGGGCTGGCAGGTTCCGGCCTACCCCTTACCAGAAAATCGGGAGGATTTGGTTATCCAGCGGATTCTCGTGCGTCATGGCTTTAGCCGCGACCTCGCCAGTCTGTTGATCGACGACTTCTATCGTACACTCAAGTACTTTGAAGATCGTCCACAAGCAGTTCCGCTGACAGAAAAGAAAGCTGGCGGCTTCCGTCACTAATCCCCCCTGTTCAGGAGCTACTATGAGTACATCTACTCAAAGTACGCCAGACCATAAAATGACCGCAATGACTCTTGCGGTCATGAACATCACCGCGGTGGTCAGTCTGCGTTTCCTGCCCTCCGAGGCCGAATATGGTCTGAGTGTCGTTTTTTATTACCTTTTTGCTGCCCTTGTATTCCTTGTGCCGGTTATTTTGGTGGCTGCCGAGTTGGCCACCACTTTTCCGCAAAAAGGAGGGGCGTTTCGCTGGGTGAGCGAGGCCTTTGGTCCTCGCTGGGGCTTTCTGGCCATGGGGATGGTATGGATTCAGGTTATCCCCTATTTCCCGACAGTACTCACCTTTGGGGCCGTATCCGTTGCCTTTATGGACCCCACGATGTCGGTTGCAGAGTCCATCGCCGCTAATAAGGTCTACATCGCAGCTTTTGTGATGATAGTTTATTGGGTATCAATCTTTATCGCATTCCGGGGCGTGGGCATTTTTGCTCAGGTCTCCAAGTGGTGCGGTATTGTTGGGACTATCATTCCGGCCATTATTGTGACTGTCATGGGTTTCGCCTACCTCTTGTTTAGCGGTAAAACCGTACCCATAGAACTGTCTTGGGGAGCGTTAATTCCAGACTTCAGCAATTTCAGTAATGTCGTTCTGGCTGCCAGTATTTTCTTGGCCTATGCCGGTATGGAAATGAATGCTGTTCACGTCAAGGATCTGAAAAACCCAACCAAGCAATTCCCCATAGCCATCACTGTTTCCGCTATTGGTGCAGTGGCAATCTTTGTCCTCAGTACGCTGGCCATTGCCTTTGTCATCCCAGCCAAAGATATCAGCCTGACACAAAGCTTGCTCATCACTTACACACTGCTCTTTCACTGGGCAGGGGTACCCTGGTTAGGCACGGTTGTTGCTTTCATGTTGGCCTTTGGTGTGCTTGGCGGTGTGGTGACCTGGATCGCCGGTCCCAATACAGGGGCGTTGGCTGTCGCCAAGGCAGGCTATCTGCCCCGGTGGTTCCAAAAAACCAACAAGCACGGCATGGGGGTCAATCTCATGATTTTGCAGGCTATTATTGTCACCTTACTGTCTCTGACTTTTGTGGTGATGCCTTCGGTACAGGCGGCCTTCCAAATCCTGTCAGCATTGACGGTTATGCTGTATCTGGTCATGTATATGCTGATGTTTGCCGGTGCCATTCACCTGCGCAAAAAGCGCCCGGATCTGCCTCGTCCTTATCGGGTCAAAGGCTTGCACTTTTGGGCTAGCCTGGGCTTTTTGGGCTCACTCATTGCCTTTGCCTTCAGCTTTATTCCGCCTGGTCAAATAGCGGTGGGCAGCCCCACTACTTACGTGCTGTATCTCGCTGTCCTGACGGCCACTTTCGTCGTACTACCCTTGCTGGTGTACCGCTTGCGCAAACCTGAATGGCGCGATCCACAATCGGATTTCGAGCCCTTTACCTGGGAAAAGCAGGCCACAGCAGCCAGTACAAATGCTGCGCCTGCAGCACCGGGTACCAACTAACCAACACTAATCATTGCTGGCCGCCCACAACCGGCCGGCTGTACTTTGGGACCCTGCCTCCGGCGGGGTCTTTTCCATCTTGCTGGAGTCCACTATGCCCAAGAATAAAATGATTCAGGCAGTACATCAGGTACATCAACACTATGGTCAAATCTCGGGGGGTAAAAATGCTGATTACATCCCTTTTTTAGCCACTGTTCCGGAGCATCTATCGGCCCTTGCTGTGGTCACAACAGACGGAGAGGTCATCCAGGCTGGAGACGCTGAATACCGCTTTGCCATTGAGTCCATTTCCAAGGTATGCACGATGGCACTTGCACTGGAGGACTTGGGGCCACAGGTGATACAGGAAAAGATAGGAGCAGAAGTCACTGGCTTGCCCTTTAACTCAATAATGGCGCTGGAACTGCATGGGGGCAAACCACTGTCGCCCCTGGTCAATGCCGGTGCAATGAGCGCTGTCAGCCTAATCAAGGCTCAGGACATAGAGGAACGATGGGAACGCATCCTGACGATGCAACGTGCCATGGGCAGCACTGAAATAGAGCTCTGCACAACACTCAACACATCGGAACAAAGCACAAACTTTCATAACCGCAGTATCGCCTGGTTATTGTACTCTGCTGGCTATATGTACTGCGAACCCATGCAGGCCTGTGATGTTTATACTCGCCAATGCTCCACCCTGCTGAACACCGTCGAGCTGGCCACCATCGGCGCAACGCTGGCGAACCAGGGGCGGAACCCGATCAGCAAAAAGCAGGTCATCACCCCGACAAATATCCCTCATATACTGGCAGAAATGATGATGGAGGGGTTCTATGAGCGATCGGGCAGTTGGGCCTATACCGTGGGCCTGCCGAGCAAAAGCGGTGTTGGTGGCGGCATTGTGACGGTTGTCCCCGGGGTCATGGGCATAGCAGCCTTCTCCCCACCACTGGATGAGGCCGGCAATAGTGTACGTGGGCAAAAAATGGCAGCAGCCCTCGCTCAGACACTCGGCTACAACCTGTTTGACAGTCGCTATAGCCAACCAAAACAGATTTGCCGCTAGGCTGTGGCAGCCTTTTTAAGCAACTGTCTGCGACTGCGTTCCCGCAGCGTGTCGTATACCGGCTCATTACCCAGTTTATTGGCTACATAAGAGGCGATATAAGCCGCCAAAATGATAGGCACAGCATTTGTATAAGAGCCCGTCATTTCAATCATCAAAAAAGCACCCGTCAGGGGAGCACGCACACTGGAGCCAAATAAAGCAGCCATGGCCATGGCCATCAGCAAACCGGTATGAGCCGTCTCTACCCAGCCCAGGCTGATCAAGCCGGACACAATATTTGCTCCGGCAATTGCGCCTATGAGCAAAATGGGCATCAACAACCCACCAGCCACCCCCGTGCTATAGCTCAGGACAGAAAACAAAAGCTTGATAATCAACAAGAAGACAAGCGCCGTAAGTGGCAAGGCCAGATGCTCCAGATCAATGGCATTGACACCAAAGCCCACTAATACGGTTGGGTAAAAATACAACAACAAGCCAGAAATGAAAAAGGGGATAAAGACCCGCAAATGCAAGGGTAATAATTTAGTGGCATCAGCCCACAGGGTAACAGCAATCAACAGCCGATTATAAATGACCCCTAAAAAACCGAGCAAAATACCAATCAGTAGCACAGCCCACAACAGCGATCCAGGTATGAGCACCTCAACGGCCAGAGGAAAGACGAGCGGAAAGCCAAACACGCCTTGCATCATCCACACGGCTGAAAAACAGGCCAATAGGCAACTCAAGAGCAAAGCAGGCTCAAAGGGTAGTTTGACCTCCTCAAATATAAAACAAAAGCCCGCGATGGGCGCACCAAAGGCAGCTGCCAACCCCGCCCCACCCCCGCTCGCCAAAAAGCGCCGCCCATGCGCCAACTGGGGGGTATGCCACAACCGCCCGACTGCAACGCCCAGACTGGAACCCATCATGATGCAAGGCCCCTCCCGCCCCAGGGACAGCCCCCCGGCCAATG
>DATGTB010000083.1:0-6656 GCA_035302065.1 Paenalcaligenes sp.
GGCTCGGTCAAGGACAGGCCGGCCTTGTCCATGATCCGTTGCGCTGAGGAGCGCGGGCACATCAAGCCAGGCGATACCCTGATAGAGGCAACCAGTGGTAATACCGGTATTGCTCTGGCCATGATAGCCGCCATTCGTGGCTATAAAATGATTTTGATTATGCCTGATAATTTGTCCATGGAGCGGCGCGCTTCCATGACAGCTTATGGTGCCGAGTTAATCCTGACGCCAGAGGACAAGGGCGGGATGGAGTATGCACGCGACTTGGCATTGCAAATGCAAAAGGATGGCCGGGGGATTGTTCTGGATCAGTTTGCCAATGCTGATAATCCGCTGGCCCACGTACAAGGCACTGGTGTAGAGATTTGGTCGCAAACCAATGGTCAAATCACCCATTTCGTCAGCGCCATGGGCACTACGGGCACTATCATGGGGGTAGGAGATTATCTGCGCAGGCAAAATCCGGCAATTCAGGTGGTCGGTGCACAGCCTGCCGAGGGCTCACAGATCGCTGGTATTCGCAAGTGGCCCGAGGCTTATCAGCCAAAAATCTACGATCCACAAAAGGTAGATCACTTTGAGTATATCGAGCAGGCCGAAGCCGAGGAAATGGCTCGTACCCTGGCCTCACAGGAGGGGATTTTTGCAGGTATTTCTTCGGCAGGTGCCTTGATTGCTGCATTGCGGGTTGCAAAAACCGTACGGGACGCTACTTTGGTCTTTATTGTCTGCGACCGGGGTGATCGTTATTTATCCACTGGAGTCTTTAACTGAGCTTGAGTCAGGATTTTGGTGGTAGCCAAAGATTGCAGGCAAGGCGCTCGTAGTAGCGCCTTTCTAATGCGCAGGCAAAGTCCGTTACGGAGCTGGCATAAAAGTAGCTGCGATTATAGGCCGTAAGAGCAAAAAAATTGGGAGTTGCGAGGCGATATTCCGCTGTTTTGTTGGGCTCATCCACGAGATCAATGACTCCAAACATGAGGGCCTCATCAAAGACAGGGTCAATACGGATGTCATGCTCAGCCAGCGTTTGTGCGCTCAGGGTGGGCTCAAGTCCACCGGCCACCAGATGGGCTGCCTGCTTTGAATCCAGGGTGATATCCATGAATACCGGCAAGCCCGCCTGCCAACCATGGTGATTCAGGAAATTGGCAATAGAAGAAAGGGTGTCCGGTATGGAGTGGTATAAATCGACATGCCCCTTTTGCTCGGCATCAATGGCCCAATTTTTTATGCTGGTTGGCATGAACTGGGGCAGTCCCATGGCGCCGGCATAAGAACCAACCGCCCGCTGTGCATCTACCTTGTTTTGGTGATGCAGTTCAATAAAATCTGCCAGCTGCGCCCGGAACATGGCTGCCCGTTCCGGGCGGTCAGGGTCAGGATAGCTAAAACCCAGATTAGCCAGCGCACGTAGAACTTTAAAATCACCCATATATTGGCCGTAGATGGTTTCCACCCCAATGATGGCCACCAGTATAGAGGCGGGCACCTCATAGGTCTGTGCCGTCTGCCTTATGACCGCCTCGTGCCGGCGCCAAAATTCCAAGCCTGCGTTTATACGTGCGGCATCGAGTGTGCGGTTTCTATAAACAGGCCAACTGCGTTTTCTCTGGCGGGACTGTGCGGGGGTCATCAGGCGAATGACCGTCGGTTCATAGTCTACCTCAAGCAGTAACTCTGTTATTGTGGATAGCGGGATTTGGCGCTCTTGTGACAGCTGCTCGGCCCACTCCTGTAGATACGGTGCCAAGGTGCCATCGGACTGCTTGAACTGCTCTCTGAAAGGCACAAAAATGGGTTGAACTGATTCGGTGCGTACGGTTTTGGTATGCAGCTCTGCAGCGCTAAGCGGTGTCGCTGCGGAAGTTGCAGGCTGTGGCAACTGATTTTGTTGTGCAGGAGAGACCGTCTGGGTGTGGGTGCTGGAGCAAGCCGCTAAAAAAATGCAAATGCTGCTGATTCCCCTGGTGAGCCACCCTTGTGAACAAATTCGCCGCATAACCATCCCGCCTGATAAAAATGTCAAAACCAAAGTATCAACCATTTATTCCTTGATTTCAAGAATGCATGATAATGCTCGGCGGGAGCGCAGGTTTATAACTGCAGCGTATTGCGTAGTGACCGTTTAATGAGGGTTTTCCCTTTAAATGCAGCCTTGATTTGTTATACTGTTTGCCGTATTTGTGTGGGCTAAAGGTCTTGGGTTTGTTGGGTTTGGAGCACACTAATCGTTCAACAGTGATTCAATTTTGTTTTAGCCTTGCTTTAATTTTAAAGTTTTACCATTTGGAGAGAACCGGATGAAGGTTTTAGTACCCGTAAAGCGCGTTGTGGATCACAACGTCAAGGTCCGCGTCAAGTCTGATCAAACTGGGGTCGAGACAGAAAATGTAAAAATGTCAATGAACCCTTTTGATGAGATAGCGGTTGAGGAGGCCGTGCGTCTAAAGGAAAAGGGGGTAGTAAACGAGATCGTCGCTGTTTCTTGTGGGGCAAAGCCTGCACAGGAGACTTTGCGCACTGCCTTGGCTATCGGTGCCGATAGGGCCGTTCTGGTCGAGGCTGATGTTGAACTACAGCCATTGGCTGTTGCCAAACTGCTCAAGGCTGTAGCCGAGAAAGAGGGTTCTGATTTGGTTATCATGGGTAAACAGGCCATTGATGATGATGCGAACCAGACTGGGCAGATGCTGGCTGCATTATTGGACTGGCCCCAGGCAACATTTGCCAGCAAGGTAGAGATTGATGGGGAAAAAGCCCAGGTCACACGTGAGATTGATGGCGGTTTGCAGACCCTGGAGGTCAACTTGCCGGCTGTGGTGACAACAGATTTACGTCTGAATGAACCCCGTTATGTCACTTTGCCAAACATCATGCGTGCCAAGAAAAAGCAGCTCGATACCTTGACTCCCGATGAGCTGTCAGTGGATGTCACGCCACGCATCACTACCATCAAGGTGACTGAGCCGCCCGTGCGCGAAGCAGGTGAGATTGTCGAGGATGTGGCAACCTTGGTCGATAAACTGAAAAATGAAGCGAAGGTAATTTGATATGTCAGTTTTAGTTATAGCAGAGCACGATAATCAGGACCTGAATCCAGTGACCTTGAACGCAGTTGCGGCTGCCGCCAAACTCGATGGCCCCATCCATATCTTGGTAGCTGGCAAGCAAGCCAGTAGCGTCGCTGACGCAGCTGCTCAGGTAGCAGGAGTAGAAAAGGTATTGCTCGCCGATGGCGAGGCACTTGAACATGCTTTGGCAGAAAATCTGGCCAAACAGGTGGTTGCAGTCGCCGAGCCCTATCAGCACATCGTCTTTCCATCCAGCACTTTTGGTAAAAACGTAGCCCCAAGAGTGGCGGCATTATTGGATGTAGCGCAGATTTCTGATGTTTTGACCGTGATTTCCGGTGACGAATTTACCCGTCCCATTTATGCAGGCAATGCCATCGCAACGGTACAGTGTGCGGATCCAAAAAAGGTATTAACTATTCGTACCACGGCCTTTGATGCGGTTGCCGCTAGCGGCGGGCAGGCAGAGGTAGCGTCCATAACAGCAGTTGAGGACAGTGGCCATACCCGTTTTGTGGGCGAAGAGATTGCACAAAGCGATCGTCCCGATCTGACTGCTGCCGAGGTTGTAGTCTCTGGAGGTCGTGGGCTGGGCAGCGCAGAAAATTTCCAGTTGGTTGAGCAGCTGGCAACCAAGTTGGGCGCAGCCATTGGGGCATCACGTGCCGCAGTGGATGCAGGCTATGCACCTAATGATTGGCAGGTAGGGCAGACTGGAAAGATAGTAGCACCGCAGTTGTATATTGCGTTGGGTATCTCTGGGGCTATTCAGCATCTGGCCGGTATGCAGGACTCCAAGGTAATTGTCGCTATCAACAAAGACCCTGAGGCCCCTATCTTTAGTGTGGCTGATTACGGCATTGTGGGGGATTTGTTTGATATTGTTCCCGAGCTGATCGAAGCGCTATAGTCCTACGTTAGCAGCCGATAACCCACCCTTTGGGGTGGGTTTTTTTGTGCTTGCATTCCCTCCTGATATTTTATACAGTACTGTATATACAGTCAGTGCTGGTTCATAATCTTTTACCGGAGGGCAGCCATGCGAAAAAGTCTTTTTTCTTTGTTTCAGGCCAATACCCAGGCTACAACTCAGTTAGCGCTCGATGATCCGATGCTCTATTCATACCATCATGGCCTGTGTCCGCAGGGGCGGATTGCGCTGGGTATTGATGCGGCACATATGCGCCGGGTACGGCAGGCGAAAATACTGGATGCGGTCGCAGTGGGGTTGTGGGGGATAGCCTTGCTCGGGGTGTTGTGGCTGCTTTGATGCGTTTGGGTAATTGTTATTGTGGCGATGGGGGGTTTATGGTATATTTTAGCGTTTAGTCTTCTCATTACATCCTCTAATCAGGCGATTATTTAATAGCAAAACACAGCCTGCTTATGATGCATCGGAGTATTACAGTGAATATCATCGAAACCCTTGAGCAAGAGGAAATTCAGCGCCTGACAGAGGGGAAAACCATCCCCGATTTTAATCCCGGCGATAATGTCCTTGTGAATGTTAACGTTGTTGAAGGCAGCCGTAAAAGATTACAGGCTTATGAGGGAGTGGTCATTGCCAAGCGCAACCGCGGTCTCAACTCTTCCTTTATCGTTAGAAAGATTTCATCTGGCGAGTCTGTTGAGCGAACATTTCAACTGTACTCACCACAAATCCACAGTATCGAGGTCAAGCGCCGCGGTGCGGTACGCAGAGCAAAGCTTTACTACCTGCGCAATCGTTCCGGTAAGGCCGCCCGTATCAAGGAAAAGCTCACGCGCCGCGGGAGCTGACTTGTGGGGTGACTGGGCATTTCCTGCCTGCCACCTGTATTATGGAAAAGCACCTTCGGGTGCTTTTTTGTTATGATAGAGGTAAAACAGGAAAGGGCTCAATGCGTACTACAGTACCTACGACAGATAGTTCAAAACGTCAGTCATTTGATCCTGACACCCAGCCTTGGCTCGGGCCATGCACTCTTGCACCTCTGGATGCGAGCAGGCTGACTGTTGATTTCATTCGTACGGCTTTTGAGCATGCCGGACAAATACAATGGCAGGTAGAGCCCTTATATACCCATGCCTTTGTGCAGAGCTTCACCGAGCGGCCGCAGTCTATTCGTTCGGCGGTGTGTGTTGCCATTGCTGAGCGTGATTCCGAGCTCTATGTGATATTCACGCGTCGTTCTGATAGCTTGCCGCATCATCCCGGCCAGGTCAGTTTTCCCGGGGGGCGAGTAGACGTGAGTGATGCCGATGCGATTGCTGCAGCACTGCGTGAGACCCATGAGGAGGTTGGCATTGCGCCGAGGTTTATTGAGCCTTTGGCTGAGCAGCCCATTTTTTTGACCAATACCCATTTTGCGATGCGGCCTGTCATCAGTCTGCTGCATCCAGGCTATCAGTTGCGGCCTAATCCCGGTGAGGTTGCAGAGATATTTACCGTCCCTTTGGTTGAGCTGATGAATCCTCAACGCCACCAGATTTTCAAAATCAAACATAGCCAGTCCAATGACGGGATTTATTTTTCTATCCGTTGGCAGGGGCGTAACATCTGGGGGGCTACCGCAGCTGTGGTTCGTAATCTGTACCATTATTTATCAGCAGCAGAAAAACAGCTCCTCCCCTGATTTAGTAGCGTGGACGGGCATCATACTCGGCCATGATACGGGTGTATAACTGGTAACGACCTTCGTCGATATGCTCATTTTCAAGCGCTTTGAGCACGCCGCAATTTGGTTCGTGTCGGTGGGTGCAATTATAAAACTGGCAGTTTTGCATGGCCTCATGTAAATCCGGAAAGCCTAGCAATAGCTCCTCACGTTCTAGATGCGCAAGTCCAAAGGCCTGAAACCCGGGTGAATCTATTAAATACCCGCTCTGGTCGGCAAGCGCATATAGGCGAGTGTCTGTTGTTGTATGCCGGCCTGCGCCCAACGCTTGAGAGTGTTCACGAGTTTGAGCCTGGGCGTCAGGAATCAGTACATTGAGAATGCTGGATTTGCCCATGGCGCTTTGGCCCAGCAGCAGGACAGTACGGTCCATTAAAAGGGGGCGCAGCGTGTCTTCCATACGCTGCGGGTCGTGAATGCTTGTGGTTAAAATAGGGATGCCCAGCGCTTGCAAAGGCTGTAGCTTTATTTTGGCTGCCTGGGCTGCGGGCAGATCCGCTTTGTTAAGCAGGATCTGCATTGCCACACCTGCATTTTTGGCCGCAATAAAAGCGCGACCGGCTAAATCCATAGAAAAATCAGGCGCTGGGGCAACGACAAAAAACAGCCCATCTATGTTGGCGGCAAAGCGTTTTGAACGTTGATTATCCGAGCGATAAAGCAGATTGCGTCGCACATGAATTTTTTCAATAGCGGCTTGTTCGTCACCTTGTGGGCTCAACTGCACATAATCGCCTACTGCTACATCGGTCCGTTTCCCGCGAGTATAACAGCGATATTGATTACCGGATTCAAGGCACTGGGCAATAAAATTGCGTCCAAACGAGGCGATTACTCGAGCCTCAAGTCGCTGGATTTTGGTCGACATATTGTTTTAAATGTTCAATGCGCAAAAGGGCTGGTGGGTGACTGTCATAAAAAGCTG
>DATGTB010000084.1:0-2836 GCA_035302065.1 Paenalcaligenes sp.
CCTCGAGCGCCAGATAAGGATCCACCATCCGGCTGACAATCCCCATCGCCTGATAGACTGCCTGCTCCTTGTCCGTGGCAATCTCTATACGCTGACGCAAGGTCTGCGCCATCCCTTCTGTTTCGCCTGCAGAGGCCTCCAGCGCCAGTGCGCTCGCACGCGCCTCGGCACTGTCGGCGTCGAGCTCAGCCCACAGTCGGGCTGCCAGCACACCGAGATTGAGATTCTGATCGGCCATTGCCAGTCTGAAGGCCCGCTCGGCAAAACGGGGGTCATCAGTATCACGGGCCAACTCCAGAAATGTCTCGCTAGCCAGCTCAAAATCACCCTCGCCCACGGCCACCTCACCCACCAGGGTGCGGTACACCAGACTGGCGCCATCCAATGCCTTATGCACCCCATCTGCATCAATATAAATATGCTCGGTGGGCTCGAGACGCTGTAGTTGGGCAGTATTTTGAGCAGCGGCCGGCACGCCCAAAAAAAGCGATACAATTAGCGAGGACAATAAAAACAAGAAAGCACTCATTCACAAACCTGCGCTGTGCCGCAAAAATTTATATAGACTGCTAAGCCAACTCATATCATTTTACCTTTTTTGTTATGCCTGAATTACCCGAAGTAGAAACAACCCGCCGCGGCATAGCGCCGTTAATTGTAGGCCAACCCATAGAGGATTTCATTATTTACCATCCTCAACTGCGTTGGCCGGTCTGCCAGAGCCTGCCCACAAGGCTACAAAATCAAACCGTACAATCCTGCAAACGAAGAGGCAAGTATCTATTAGTAGGTTTTGACAAAGGCTACCAAATGATACACCTGGGCATGTCCGGCTCCCTTAGGCACGTCAGCGCCGGGCAGCCCCTGGAAAAACATGACCACGCCGAGTGGCGCCTGCCCGGAGTGCGCATTGTATACAACGACCCGCGCCGATTTGGGGCAATTCTGTGGCATGACAAGG
Source organism: Paenalcaligenes sp. (assembly GCA_035302065.1). Classification (GTDB taxonomy): domain Bacteria; phylum Pseudomonadota; class Gammaproteobacteria; order Burkholderiales; family Burkholderiaceae_B; genus Paenalcaligenes. The sequence continues at coordinate 962 of DATGTB010000084.1, forward strand.
CAGACGGCCCCATCGAACAGCACCCCCTGCTTAGCCGGCTCGGCGTCGAGCCCTTTAGTGATGAGTTTACTGTACAGACGCTCATAAAGGGATTTAAAAATCGCCGGCAGGCAGTAAAAAACACCCTGCTAAGCGGACAGATAGTGGTGGGGGTTGGCAATATCTATGCGTCCGAGGCGCTTTTCAAGGCCGGCATCAACCCGCAAGCTCCAGCGGGCTCACTATCCGCCTATCGGCTCACCCGACTGCACCGGGCCATCGTCGATACCTTGCAGGCCGCCCTTGAGGCGGGCGGCAGCACGATTAGGGACTACCTCAATGCCACCGGCGAAGCGGGTGCCTACTTTGAACTACACGCCCAAGTATATGATCGCGAAGGGCAGCCCTGTCCACGCTGCCAGCGCCCCATCAAACGAATCGTGCAGGCCCAGCGCGCCACCTATTTTTGCAGTCACTGCCAACGGCACTAGCCTCGTGGATACAGGACCGAGCGCTCATTGGGGTGGGACCACAAGGGCAGGATGAACACGGCAGCATAGATATTGATAACTGCCAGAGACCAAACAACCTGACTCAGGCTATGCATGCCCTGCATGATGCGTAGCCAACCACAAAACAAGCCAAAGAGCACAGCAAAAAGCCACCACCAGCCTACCCGGGCATCAAACTGTTTGCGACGCACATAGCGCACCCAGCCCAGGCCAAGCAAAACAAAACCGGCACTGGCATGGGCACTGGGCAAGGCGCCACCCCCTTGCGCAAAAACCTCTGCCCAAAAGTGGGTCGGCAAGGGTTCTGGCCCGCCAAACTCATCGAGCAGCACGGGCCGAGGCATGGCTGTCAATTGCTTGACGACACGAATGAACCAGGGCCCGGAGCCCAACAGCAAGGCCAGACGAACACCCAGCTTACGCTCCAGACGGGTGGATACTGACCAATACCACCAAGTCCGCAAACCGACCAACACCGCCCCGCCAAAAGGCACGAGCCAGATCCAATAACGGCCAAAATCAGCCACCACCCCCCCCTCATCCCAGGGGAAATGCTGGCGGACCGCGTCAAAGTACCAATGGTTGGGAATCAGATCGTAGCCCCCGTGCTGTATCCAGTAAGCCAGTGCGCCTATAAGGATACTGACTGCACCCACCCCTGCCCAAAGTCGCCAGGGAATGCCATAATTATTTTGTTGAATCACTTGAAACTGCCAGTAGTTTGCCAGGATTTAAAATGTTTTTTGGATCCAGTGCCTGCTTGATGGCATGCATCAGGGACAGCTCAACCGGGTCCTTGTAGCGCGGGAGCCAATCGCGTTTTAATTGCCCAATGCCATGCTCGGCGCTGATAGAGCCACCAAAACGATGGACAGAATCATGCACTATGTTGGATAACTGCTCGAGCTTGGCCGTCAGATCAGCCTCGCTATAAATCTGCCCGCTCATGATGTTGTAATGCAGATTACCATCGCCCAGATGACCAAAAATGACATGAATCACACCGGGCATGAACTCCTGTATGGCTGCATTGGTTTGCTCGATAAACTCGGTATAGCTGGACACTGGTACGGAGATATCATGCTTGATACCGGTACCCAGCGCCCGCTCAGCCAAGGGAATGCTTTCGCGCAAATGCCACAAGGCTGCACTCTGAGCACCGCTTTCGGCAATCACGGCATCCTGTATCACCCCCTGTTCGATGGCCTCACCCAGCACCTCCTCAAAGCGGGTACGGGCGTGTTCCTCGCTTTCACTATCCGATAGCTCCAGCAGCGCAAACCAGGGCAGCTCGGCCGAAGGCCCCTGAAAAGGCAGTCTTTGCTCGGGATAGCACTCCACGACTGCCTCCAGGCAATTGCGGGCCATCAGCTCAAAGCCGGTC
>DATGTB010000085.1:0-17487 GCA_035302065.1 Paenalcaligenes sp.
CCTCCAGGATGGTGCTAAAGACGGAATTAATGGACTCCTCGATAAACACGGAGCTGTCATAGGAAATATGCAGCTGCATGTTGCCGGGCAGACTTTGATTGATCTCCTCAACCTCTGCCCGCACGGCAGCCGACAAATCCAACGGATTGGCTGTGGATTGTTTGGTTACCCCAATCGTCAGGCTGGGACTACCGTTAAATCGTGCCATCACCCGCTCATCCTCGGGGCCGAGATAGATATTGGCCATATCTCCCAATCGCACTGAATAACCGTTGACATGGGCGACGATGATATTCCTGAACTCCTCGGGTGTTTGCAGATCGGTCGATGAAACCACTGAAAACTCGCGATCTATGGACTCGATTCGACCGGCCGGGATGAGGACATTTTGCTCCCGCAAAGCACGCTCCACATCTTGTACAGTCAAACCAAAACCCGCCATGCGAGCCCGATCCAGATCAATGCGCATGGCCTGCAAACGCTCTCCAAATACCCGGATCTCAGCGGCTCCGGGCAAAACCGAGAAACGGGTTTTCAGGTAGCGATTGATATAGTCTGAGGCCTCAATAGGGCTCAAATCCCCCATGTTGACGCCCACATACACGATGGGTGTGGAATCTGCCTCCACCTTGTTAATGACGGGCTCGTCTACCTCATCAGGCAAAAAGCGCCGCGCCCGTGAGACCTTGTCACGCACATCAGCAGCAGCTGCATCCGGACTACGACTGAGATCAAATTTGATATTGATAATGCTGCGCTCGGAACGGCTGCGGGAGGTCATGACATCGACCCCCTCTATACCCGAGAGCTGATCCTCGAGGGGCTTGGTCACCTGGCTTTCCATGACATCCGGTGAAGCGCCCTTATAAGTCGTGATGACCGAGACCACCGGCTCATCAATCTCCGGATACTCACGGATGGTGAGTCGGTCATAGGACACCAGGCCGATCAGGACGATGAGCAGTGATAATACTGTGGCAAAAACAGGGCGTCGGATGCAAAATTCGGATATGTGCATGGACTCACTCAAATGAAATCATGCGCTCTAGCGGTTGCACCCGCATGCCGTCGCGCACCTTTTGCAGACCGGAAACCAAAACCTCCTGACCAGCCTCTACATTACTGACCTCAACCCATCCGCCCCGACGAATGCCAATACGCACCGCCTGACGCCGGACCGTGTCATCCGCAAGAAGCACAAAGACATACTGATCCCCTGCCGAGGGCGCGATGGCGGCCTCAGGCACCATCACGGCATCGTGTTGCTCCAGCTGCACCTGCACACGGGCGAACATCCCCGGTCGTAAACGACCGTCAGGATTGGGAATGCGGGCCCGCAGCTGCAAGGAACGCCCCTGCGTATCCAGTGCCGGCGCTATGACATCAATGCGCCCAGGAAAAAACTCATCAGACAGGGCATCAAACCGCAAAACGACCGGAGTCCCCTCACGCACCATGGATAGATACTGCTCTGGAATCTGGAACTCTACAAACAGGGGGTCAATGGCCTCGATCCGCACCAGATCTGTGCCCGGAGCAACATACTCCCCCACAGAAACATGGCGAAAACCCAATACCCCCTCAAAGGGGGCCCGAATCACCGTCTTGTCCAACTGCGCCTCGGCCAGAGCCACCTGGGCCTGGGCAACGGCCAACTCGCTGCTCACCTCATCACGCGCCTGGGCGCTAATAAAACCCTCCTTGATCAGCTGCTCAGCACGGGCGTGCTGGCTCTGCTTGAGGGTCAGATTGGCGCGGGCCTGCTGCAGCTCGGCGCGTAACAAACGATCATCTATCTGCAGCAATACCTGCCCCTTTTCTACCCGCCCGCCTTCGGCAAAATCTATCGCGGCCACCTTGCCGGTAATTTCGGCCCGCAACATCACCGCATCCCGGGCCCACAGCGAGCCTACTGCCTGCACCTCGATGCCCAGCTCATGCTTTTGTGCTGCCGTTACCTCGACATTGGGTCCGAGCGACTCAACGGTCTGTGCGGTTGCTGCGGGTGGATTGTCGTTGTTGTGGACTGCAGCCTGTTGCGCCTCATACCAGTAGGCCACCGCAACGCCCAGAGCGATCAGTACCAGGAGCCAAAAAAGATGTTTTTTCTTCATTCTCATGCCTGAGTGATGGACTCAACCCCTTTATTTGCGAGCAAATCGGCGCGCTCATTACCTGGATCACCGGTATGCCCACGCACCCATTTCCAGGTCAAATCATGTTGAGAGGAAAGTATATCCAATTTTTGCCACAGGTCAGCATTTTTAACCGGCTTTCTGCTCGCTGTACGCCAACCTCGTGCCTTCCAGCCCGCCAACCACTCGGTCATCCCGCGTTTTACATACTGTGAATCCGTGTACAGAAGCACCTTGCAAGGACGATTCAACAGATTTAGAGCCTCGATGACTGCCTGTAGTTCCATCCTGTTGTTGGTAGTTTCCGGATCGCCTCCATAAATCTCCTTTTCGTGCTGGCCGTATTGCAACAAGGCGCCCCAGCCACCAACCCCGGGGTTGCCTTTACACGCTCCGTCCGTCCATATCTGTACATCAGGTTTAGTCATTCTGTCCTCATCTGTTGTCTTTGTCATTGGCATTTAAAGTTTTGTAGCACTTGTTTGTGGCCACAGGTCGACGCTGGTGCTTGGCATTAACCTTGCTCCAGTCCAGTCCGACCATGCGCATTCCGCCGACGCGCTTGACGGCCCGTATGACATACACTGCCCCGCCAATCGGCCACCAACGTCGGCCCATATACTCCATGAACTGCCAGCGTTTGATCCATTGTCGCTGCTCACAATATGGAATATAGGCAGCCAACGATGAATCCTCCATGTCAAAGGAAAGTAATTCTAGCCAATCCGCACTGCGCTGGGGGGCTACCCAGTTACCCACTGGTACCGGCAGACAGGGCTCAAGCCCGACCATGCGCTCACGCAGACCCCAGAGGCTAAAGGGATTAAAGCCGCTGATGATGACCCGCCCTTCGGGCACCAGAATCCGCTCAACCTCGCGTAGTACCTGATGCGGATCAAAGGCATTTTCCAACACATGGGGCAGGACTACCAGATCGATGCTCTGAGTTTCAAAAGGCAGTCTCTCGGGCTGCGCAACGATCAGATTAGGGGCATCTATACTTGGCTTTATCTGCTGTTGGGTATACCATTTATGCATGATGCGGTTCATACGCAGCAGATCCCATCCTGGCAGACTCACCTGCACAGCATGATAACCAAAGACATTAGATACCAACCGATTGATCTGCCGCTGCTCAAAAGCACGCACATGGCGACCAATCGCTGTTTCAAACCATGCGGTGAGTCTGCAATATTCAGTCACATAACCTCCATGATCATGATAAATGTATTAGAACAGTCGGCTTTAAATGGGATTCAACTACGGGCAGTACCCGCGTTCCGGGACAACTATATCTGGCTGCTACACAATGACCGGCAGGCGCTGGTCGTCGACCCAGGCCAGGCCAAGCCAGTCCTTAGCTATTTGCAGGCGCATGATCTCGAACTGCAAGCACTGCTGATTACCCACCACCACGCAGATCATGTAGGAGGCATCTCGGCACTCAAGGAGCGCTATCCACAGGCCTCCGTTTACGGTCCTGCCGCAGAAACCATCCCACACTGTGATCATAGCTTGCATGGACAGGAAAGTATCCAGTTTCCCGAATTGAATCTGCGCTTTGAGGTGCTCTCTGTCCCGGGCCACACGGCCGGGCATATTGCCTATTTTGCCTATAGTCCCGAGCAGGAGCCTTTTGTCTTTTGCGGCGACACCCTGTTTTCCATTGGTTGTGGCCGGCTTTTCGAGGGCACTGCCCCACAGATGCTGCAATCACTATCTAAACTGGCAGCCCTGCCGGCCGATACCCTGGTATGTTGCGCCCATGAATACACCTTGAGCAATATAGAGTGGGCGCTTGCCGTTGACCCCAATAACACCGCCCTCAAACAGTACCATGAAAAGGTACAGACCCTGAGGCAGCAGGAGCGACCCTCGGTCCCCTCCACCATGGCGCTGGAGCTCGATGCCAACCCCTTTTTACGTACCCGCGACCCCGAGATCCTGCAGGCGGCTAACCAATATGCAGGTCGCAACCTCGAGCAACCCGATGAGGTCTTTGCCGTCCTGCGCGAGTGGAAAAACAACTTTTAATGTCATGCAGATACTATATCGCCTATTGGGCCTGGCCTTGCTGCTCATCCTGGGGGCCTGTGCCATGCAACCCCACAGTGATGGGGATGGCTCACTAACCGCCATAGACACGCCCCACACCATTGATCTGACGGCAGATCCGGATGATGTCTGGGTACGCATCCGTCGGGGCTTTGCCATCCCCAATCTCAATACCCCGCTGGTCGATGAATGGACAGATTATTATGCCCGCAATGCCAAATCCGTGCTGACCATGAGCGAGCGCGCCAGCAAATACCTCTATTTTATTGTCGATGAGTTAGAGCGACGTGGCATGCCGACAGAGTTGGCCCTGCTCCCCTTTGTAGAGAGCGCCTTTAACCCCACCGCCTACTCCCGCTCCCATGCCTCTGGCTTGTGGCAGTTCATCCCCAGCACGGGCAAGCATTACAATCTGCGCCAGGATCACTGGCTGGACGAACGGCGCGACCCCATCGCCTCGACGCACGCGGCGCTGGACTATCTGTCCTATCTCTTTGACTACCAGGGGGACTGGTTCCTGGCCCTGGCCTCCTACAACTGGGGCGAGGGGGCCGTCCGCCGGGCCCGCGAGAAAAATGAAAAGGAGGGCCTGGGCACTGACTATCTTTCCTTGCGCATGCCAGATGAGACCCGTAACTATGTGCCCAAATTACAGGCCATCAAAAACATCATCAGTACTCCCCTGGCCTATGGCATTGAGTTGCCAGCGGTCAATAACGAGCCCTATTTCACTGTAGTTCGCGGCCCCAGCCACATGGATGTTGAGATTGCCGCCGCCCTGGCCGACATGTCGCTGGAGGAGTTCAGCTTTTTGAACCCAGCCTATGAAAAACAAATCATCCCCAGCGACCGCCCTATCATCCTGCTCCCCAAGGACAAAGCCAAAACCTTTACGGCCAATCTGCAAACCTACCAGGGTAAACTCAGCCGTTGGGATATCTACGAGGCCAGCGCTGGCGAACGCTATGAGCAAATTGCCCAACAATTCGGCATGAGCCTTAGCCAACTACGCAGCATCAACAGCCTGGGGACCCGGGCTCAATCAGCCTCGGCCGGTCAAGTCCTCCTGGTTGCTGCCGCACACCGTCACCCCGAGCTTGATAAAAAGGCCCCATCAGGGGTACAGTTAGCCTCTTTGGAGCTGCCCGCACACACGGATGTAGAGGTCAAACGCGGCCCCCAACATCATGTGACCCAACGTGGGGACACCCTATACGGGCTTGCACGCCGGTACAACACCTCTGTGCAGGAACTGAAAAAGCTCAATAATTTGCGCAGCCACACCCTACCAATTGGCAAACGCTTATTGATTCCCAGCTAAAATAACTGTTTATATTGCAAATATTCAAGGATAAAACAAGATGGCTTTTCTGAGCGGCAAACGGATATTGATTACCGGGGTGATTTCCAATCGCTCCATTGCCTATGGCATTGCCCGCGCCTGCAAAGAGCAGGGGGCAGAGATTGCACTGACCTATGTTGGTGAGCGTTTTAAAAAGCGGGTCTCCGGGCTCGCCGAGCAACTGGGCGCAGACTTTGTTTTGCCCCTGGATGTAGCCGATGACGAGCAAATCGAGGAGTTGACCCCCGCCATACAAGCACATTGGGATGGGCTGGATGGGCTGGTGCATGCCATCGGTTTTGCCCCGCGGGAGGCGATTGCCGGGGATTTCCTTGATGGCCTGTCTCGCGAGGCCTTTGCCACCGCCCACGATATCTCGGCCTATAGCTTTGCCGCACTGGTCAAGGCCACCCTGCCCCTGCTCAGTGAGCGTCAGAGCTCGGTGCTGACCTTAACCTATCTGGGGGCCGAAAAGGCGGTCCCGCATTACAACACCATGGGTCTTGCCAAGGCCTCGCTCGAGGCCTCGGTACGTTATCTGGCGGCGTCACTCGGCCCGCAGGGCATTCGGGCCAATGGCATTTCTGCTGGCCCCATCCGCACGGTAGCTGCCAGTGGCATACAGGACTTCAACAAGATCCTCAATTTTGTAGAAAAAAATGCTCCCCTGCGGCGCAACGTCACCATCGAGGATGTAGGCAATACTGCTGCATTCCTGCTCTCTGACCTGGCCGCAGGCATTACTGGTGAAATCACTCATGTAGACGCAGGCTTTTTCTGTGTCGCCCCCGGCATGGACACCGAGGAATAAGACTAACCCATTTTATGGACTCACTCACACAAGCGGTTCTGGGAGGGAGTATCACGGGGTTTGCCTTGCACCGGTATATCGGACGCAAGTCTGTGTTCATCGGTGCCGCGCTGGCTACCTTGCCAGATTTGGATGTCTTTGTGCGCTATGGGGATCCCATTAGCAGCATGACCTACCATCGGGGTTTTACACACTCACTGTTTGTGCTCAGCGCCTTTGCCATTGGGCTTACCCTGGTCTGGCGCCTTTTCTGGCCACGAACAGACTATAGTGTCCAACGATTGTTTTTAGCATTATGGCTCTGCCTCATTACTCATCCGTTACTAGATGCCTTTACCAGCTTCGGGACTCAACTCTGGTGGCCGACCGCGGCCATTCCCACCTCTTGGTCCAGCATCTTTATCATTGACCCACTCTATACCCTGCCCTTGTGTGTTGGCGCCTTTGCCGCGGCCTTTTGGCGACCTAGTCCGACCATCCACCGACTGCTGGCCTGGGGGTTGATAATCAGCACAGCCTATCTGGGTTGGACCGTGGGTGCCAAACTCTGGGCCGAGCACAAAGCCAAACAGCACCCTGTTTTGGCGCAAAAGCGGGTTGTTTCCACTTTTAGTACGCCCCAACCCTTTAACAGCATTTTGTGGCGGGTGATTGTGCGCACCGAGGAGGATGAGGACTGTGAAATAGTGGTCAGCCTGCTGGATCGGGGCCCCAAAGAGGCGCTGTGCCTGCCACACCAACGACACTATGCGCAATTAGCCGAGCAGCATGAGCTGCTGGCACGACTGGAGTGGTTTACCGGCGGCTGGACCCGCTATGATCCAACAGCCGGGGTGCTGGTGGTGACCGATCTGCGCATGGGGGTGGGCCCGGGCAACAACAGTTTTAGATTTGCCGTGGCCGAGCAGGATCAGGAAGACCACTGGCAGAATATTTTGCCCTACCGCTGGCCCAGCACAACGGAGCTGCGCGAGCTCAAGCCCCTGATGCAGCGTATCTATCGCTCTGATCCGCCCTTGCCCCTGGCCAAGTGGGCTCAACAGGCACGGCTGCAGACCGCACCCTGAGCGGTTAATTACTGCTTTTTTTAGCTGCTTTTTTGCTTGCTTTCCTGGCCCCTTTTTTAGCTGCTTTTTTGGCCGCCTTTTTAGCCGCCTTACGGGCTGTTTTCTGGCTCACTTTCTTGACTGCCGGCTGCGGCGGTACCGGAGGCAGCACCGCCTCCGGACAAATATGCGACTCCTGTACCCCAGGGGCCCACTGGCTGGTTAATCCCAGGGCGCAGGCCACCTGCTGAAAACGCTCTTGCACCCCCTCATCAAGATGCAGCACATCCTTTAACTGGGCAATTTTGGCTACTGCAGCCCAGATAGACTGTCGTGCCTTTTGGTCTGGTACCAGAGTAGGAATAGCCTGCAAGGCCTGCTCGGGGTAGGTGCGCACAATCAGCCATTGACGACGGATGATAGGCTGCAACTGCTCTTTGCTGGGCAAATGCAATTTATGCTGCTCATGATGAGCCATATTTTTGAGCATGTTAAAAGCCCGCTCATCAATAAAGGTCCCCTCGCCCGCCATATAAATCAACACACGCGCAAAGGCCTCAACGACGCCTCCTTGATCAATCTGCGCAGCTGCCAGCTCTGTGCGCAACGCACGCAGCTCCTCATGCAAGGCGGCATTATCACGGTGGCTCAAACGCTCTGGATCGGCCTGCGCATCCAGGCCCACAAAGGCCCGCAGATAAGGATTGCCATAGACCATGTTAAAGCTGCTCTCAATGGATTGATCGCGAACCTGACGCCAGGCATCCAGCGCATTGACGATGCTCTGGCTCATAAGCTGCTCCCACTGCACAAAAATATTATCCTCTGGCACCGGGCTACGGTTGGCCTGCGCTTTTTGTGCAGCTACCTTGCTATACAAGGCCAAGGGATTGAGACTGGACCACAGATAATTCTGCATCCGTTTGGGATGCAGGGCCCGAGCAATACGAGGATCAAAGGCCAGACTCAGAGCCCGCACCACGGGAGAAACCATCAAATCATAGAGATGCTGATTGACCGCCGAAATGCGTGCTACAGTTTCAAACCCCTGCTCCTCATCCCGGCCATCATCCAGCGCCCGTATATCATCCAGCGTGCGGGGCGCAAAACTGATGAGGTGTCGACCCTGTATCCACTCAGAATGTGGCGTATCAGGATGCAAGTCCTCAATTTTGGCCTCATACAGACCCGGTGGCAACATACTGATTAAATCCAGGGCTCCAACCAGCGCCTCGTGCTCCCGTGAGGCCACGCTGGAGGAAACAAAAATCCCCAAATGTCCAATATGCTCGTGCAGGCAATATACAATGACCTGCTCATGCTCACGAATATCCTCCACATCCTGATAGAGGTCCAGAATCCAGTTCAGGGCCTGGGGCGGTGGGGTGATGTTATCCCCCTCGGAAGCAAAAACAATGATGGGACTGCGAATGTTGCGTAAATTGACATAGCCCTCGCCGATGGGATTGGGCAGCAATCCCCGGGACAGGAGGTTGCCCACAAACAGGTTTTGCACTATCCAGTCAATTTCCTCACGGGTCATCAGAAAATGCCCATTCCACCAACGTTCAAAATGCAAAAAACGCTCGGGTTCCGTATCAATATTGGCGTAGAGGTTGTAGTTCTTTTTCCAAAAAGTATTGGCCGGATCCAGATTTTCAAAGTTTTCTACCAGATTGGCCCCATCAAAAATACCCTGCTGCAGATCGCTGGCAAAAGAGCTTGGCCAGGAGCCACCCAGCATGCCGCCGGTGTAACGCATGGGGTTTTGTCCGGCCCGACCGGACCAATAAGCCAACGGGGCCCCAGCCAGCAGCAAGGGTCCGGTCAGATCGGGGGCGACACTAGCCAGCAATGCTGCTGCCCACCCCCCCTGGCAATTGCCAATGATAAACGGCTTGCCCACCGTGGCCGGATCATGCAGCCGGGCGATCTGCTCCAAAAAGATTTTTTCCGCCGCTACCACCGCCTCTATGGTTTGCCCCTCACAGGGCTCGGGCCCGAAGGTGACAAAATAACAAGGATGGCCGGCCGCCAGCACGACCCCGATTTCACTGCACAACTTGGAGCCGGCTACACCCGGCCCATGGCCCGCCCGCGGATCAATAATGACAAAGGGCTTGGCAGTCGGGTCTGCAGGGTGAGCGGCCGAGGGTATGATCCGCAACAAGGAATAATTGACCGGTTGCGGCAACGTCCGACCATCAAGCACGATTTCATGCTCAAATACCAGTACCGGCGGCTTGCCCTCACTACTGTGCTCGATGAACTGATCCCCGCGTTGACGCAATACGTCCAGAAATAGGGCTGAGCGCTGCTGGGCATCCAGCCAGTAATCAGAAAATTGCTCAAATAAATTAGCCGACATAGTCAAGACTCCAGAATATTAGGCCATCGCCCCCATCGTACTACTCAGGCGTCGGTGGGCAAAAAAGAAAAATACCAGTCCGATCAGCAGCATGATCACAAACTCAAACCATATCATGCTAAAAGTGGCCCCCCTGAGCAGTACAGCCTGCGCATAGGAGACAAAGTGCAAGGTAGGCGTGGCCGACATAATCCACTGTACCAGCTCCGGCATGCTTTCTCGAGGCGTAATGGAGCCGGATAAAATCTGCAAGGGCAATAACAATAAAATCGCCATCAACCCGAACTGAGGCATGGTACGCGCCAAGGTCCCCATATAAATACCGATGGAGGTGGTGGCAAATAAATAAACAAAGGCCCCCAGCATGAATAAGACCGCCGACCCCCCCAGCTCGGCCCCAATCACCCAGCGAATCATCACTTGTAACGCAAAAAAGCTGCCAATCAACACCACTACGCCCATGGACCACACCTTGGAGAGCATGATCTGCAAAGGGGTGATGGGCATGACCAGAAGATGCTCAATGGTGCCGTGTTCACGCTCCCTTATCAGGGCGGCCCCAGTCAAAATGATGGACAATAGCGTGATGTTATTAATCAAGCCACTGATTCCTCCGAACCAGGCCGAATACAGATTGGGGTTAAACAAAGTGTGCTGCACAAGATGAACCCCCAGACCAAAGCCGGCCTCATGACCCAGATAGCGCTGTATTTCCTCACCGAGGATGTTTTGTATATAGGATGCGCCCACAAGCGCCTGGCTTTGCCGGGTTGCATCCACATTAAGCTGTAGTGCGGGCTGACGCCCAGCGGCCACATCACGCTGAAAGCCCGAGGGGATATTCAGCACAAAGGTATCCAGGCCGGCATCCATCCCTGCATCAATTTGCCGCCGGTCAATGCGTCTTGGGGGCAGGAAAAAGGGCTCATGCAGCGCATCAATCAGACGCTGGGATAATTGCGACTGGTCCTCATCCACCACCGCTATGGCGGCTTTGTTCAGGGCGTCGGGCTTGGCCTTGGCATTGGAGTAAATCACCCCGGAAAACATGAAAATAATCAACACCAAAAGGGCCATATCCCGCCCCAGGCTGCTGAACTCCTTGCGCCCCAGATTAAATACTGTTTGCAGCCACTGCCACGGGGCGGAATGTTTGATGCGTTGTTTTCTTGCGGTCATGTCATTTGGCCTGTTTTTTCAGCAACATCACTGCGCACAGCAACAATACGGGAATGGCAATGAGCAATGGATAAAAAGAAGCGTGCAATGCATGCCAATCCAACGCCTTGGAAAAGGTCCCGCGGCTGATGGTCAGATAGTGGGTGGTGGGATAGATTTCACCAATCCAGGCTCCCAGCCCCTGCAAAGAGGAAACTGGATCCACCATGCCGGAAAATTGCACCGCCGGAATGAGGGTGCCCATGGCGGTCCCTGCCAAGGCGGCGACCTGACTATTGGTCAGGGTAGAGGCCAACAAACCCACCCCGGTGGTCGCCACCACGTACAGCAAGGTGCCAATGAAAAGTGTCGTAAAATGCCCTTTGAAAGGCACCTTGAACAAAAACAGCGCAAGCAGAAACAAAAATAAAAAGCTCATCAGCGCCAGTACGACATAAGGCAACTGCTTGCCTAACAAAAACTCCAGCTTAGTGACCGGCGTGGTGTACAGGTTCATGATCGAGCCGAGTTCTTTTTCCCGAACCACCCCCAAAGCCGTCAACATGGAGGGAATAAAAATCAACAGCATGGGAATCACCGCTGGCACCATGGCGACCAGACTGCGCAGCTCGGGGTTATAACGAAAACGCACCTCGGCCTGCACCGGGGACTCAAGTCGTACCCCCAGACGCTGCTGAGCCCAGTTTTGCAGTATGTGTTGATGAATGGCTTGTGTGTAGCTTTTGATGGTCTCAGCCCGCAGCGGCATCCCGCCATCAATCCACATGGCTATCTCGGGCGACTGCCCACGGGCCAAATCACGACCAAAACCAGGCGGAATCTCCACCACCAAAGACAGATCACCCGCCCGCAAACGCTGACTCAAATCAGCATAGCTACTGACTGCGGGCCGCTCATTGAAATAGCGTGAACCGGCAATCTGCAAATTATAATTCTGACTGGCAACGGATTGATCCAGATCGTAGACGGCATAGTTGAGATTTTCCACATCCATATTAATGCCGTAGCCCATCACCATCATGAGCAGCATGCTGCCCACCAAAGCCATTAGCAAACGCACGGGATCACGACGCAACTCCAGCGACTCGCGATGGCTATAACTGAGCAAGCGCTGCATACTGAACCAAGGGTTTTTCACTATCCGGGCCTGCCCCTCGGGTACCTCTAGCGCTCGCTCAGGCTCGGGCTCGGGCTGCGGACCAATGGCCTCCTCGAGGTAACCAATAAAGGCATCCTCCAGATTATCTGCCCCACGTTTGGCCACCAGCTCGGCTGGCGTGCCGGTATCGAGCACCACCCCGGCGTGCATCATGGACATCCGGTCACATCGCTCTGCTTCATTCATGAAGTGCGTGGAAATGAAAATGGTCACCCCATCCCGGCGTGATAAATCAATCAGCAGCTCCCAGAATTTATCCCGGGCGACCGGATCAACCCCCGAGGTGGGCTCATCCAATATCAATACCTCGGGCTCATGCAGCATTGCTACAGCCAGCTGCAAACGCTGCCGCACCCCCAAAGGCAAAGCATCGGGGAAAAGATCCATCACCTCCTCGAGCTCAAACCGGCGCGCAAGCAACTGCACCCGCTCATGCTGCTGGGCCTTGGGCAGATGAAATAAGCGCGCATGCAAATACAAGTTTTGAGCAACGCTCAATTCGGCATAAAGGGAAAAGCTTTGCGACATGTAGCCCACCCGCCGCCGTGTTTGCAAATCATAGGCATCAATGGGTTGCCCCAGTAAGGAGGCGCTGCCCTCGGTAGGGGGCAACAACCCGGTGAGCATTTTCATGGTGGTGGACTTGCCACAGCCATTAGAACCCAGGAAGCCGAAAATCTCGCCCTTGAACACCTCGAGATTGACATCATCCACGGCCGTAAAGTTGCCGAATCTCTTGGTCAAACCCTCAGAGGCAATGACCACCTCATCGCTGGGCGGCAGCGGCGGCTTGTGCACTTCACGGTGGGCGCGGGTTTTCTCGGCCGGCAAAAGGCGTAAAAATGCCGACTCCAGACTATGCGCCCCCGTTTGCTGTAACAACGCCTGCGGCGTGCCTGTGGCGAGGATACGCCCCTCATCCATGGCCACCAGCCAATCAAAACCTTGCGCCTCATCCATATAGGCAGTAGCGACCAGAACACTCATCTCTTTGCGGCGGGCCGCAATACGGCTGATCAGCTCCCAAAACTGCCGCCGGGCCAGTGGATCTACCCCGGTGGTGGGCTCATCCAATATCAACAGATCCGGATCATGCACCAAGGCGCAGCATAGGCCCAGCTTTTGCTTCATCCCGCCAGACAGCTTTTGCGCCGGGCGATCGGCAAACTCACTCATCCCGATGCTACCGAGCAATTCATCGATGCGGGCATGACGCTCTTGTCGGTCCTGTCCAAACAAACGGGCAAAAAAATCAATATTTTCAAAGACGGACAAAGTAGGGTAAAGATTGCGCCCCAATCCCTGAGGCATATAAGCAATGCGGGCGCAATTAGCCTCGCGTGCCTGCCGCTGGCGCATATCCACCCCGAGCACCTCCAGCCTGCCCTCCTGCAGCTTGCGAGCGCCGGCAATCAGGCCCAGCAAAGTCGATTTACCGACCCCGTCTGGCCCAATCACACCGGTAATTTGCCCCCGGGGCAGATTGATACTCACCCCATCCAGGGCCCGCACGGCGCCGTAACGCTGCGTTAGATCATGAGCCTCAACGACATAGGGTTGTACTGACATCTGCGCACCCTTTAGGCTCATGGCAGCCTGATCTGCAGATCCTCAGGCCAATCCGCCTCGGGATCCAGACGAATATAGGCCACGCCCGGCACACCGGTTTTGACATAGTCCAGATATTGATTCAGCAATTCAGGAGCAATGCGTACCTTGGTACGAAACATCAGTTTTTGCCGTTCATCCTGCGTTTCCACAGATTTGGGCGTAAACTGCGCCACACTCGAAACATAGGAGACCTCGGCAGGAATGACATACTGCGGCAAAGCATCGAGGATGATGCGAGCGTCCGAGCCCAAAGCCACCTGACCGGCCTCACGCTCGGATAAAAACACCGTCATATACACATCAGCCAAATCAACCAGGCTCACCACCTTGCCGCCATTACCCAGCACCTCGCCAGGCTGCGCCACCCGGTATTGCACACGCGCATGCCGGGGCGCCCGCAACACCAAATCATCGAGCTCGCTTTGCAGTTTGTCAATCACGGCCTGAGCAGCATGAATACTCGCCTGGGCTTGCGCCACCTGGGACTCGGCGGCCTGTATGCCGGCCTCGATCGCCTTTATCTGCGCATGAGCCACCTGCACCAGGGCATTGGCATTTTCATAGCGGGCCTCATCATTATCCAACTGCTGCGCCGAGATGGCCCGCTCGGTGACCAGCGCTTTGGAGCGTTGCCAGGTTTTCTCTGCCAGCTTGCGCTCGGTCTGCCGCTGTAATAGGGTTGCCTGAGCCATGGCCAAATCTGCCTGCCGCTGAGCCACCTGTGCGCGCGCTGCCTCATAGGCACTTTCTGCGCGGGCTTGCTCCGCCTGAGCCTGGGCCAGGTTGGCACGCAAGGCTTTCTGGTCCATTTCGGCGACTACCTGACCGGCCTCGACAAAATCTCCCTCCTGCACAAAGATTTCACTAATACGTCCAGCGCCCTTGGTGGCAACATCAATTTCCGTTGCCTCCAATCGGCCGTTACTCATGGCAAAACGCTCATCAGTGGACAGGCCGAATTCTTGCCACCACCAAATGGCCACACCGGCCACGACAAACACGCTCAAAAGAACATATACCGGGTTTATTCTGCTTTTAGCCTTCACATGAATTTCCTTCTTATGGCTGCTTGAGACGAAAAAAAGGGGTTCGGACCAGCCGAACCCCAGAGACACAGTACATTACGGGAAAACAATTAAGGGCGTCTGATGTGCCTATTCATCCCGTGATATGGGCATCGGTTTATAAAAAACCGTCCTCCAATTGCATACCCCACTCGGTCTTTGCTGGTTGACGTCCACGTGTTACTGCTTGTGCATTAAAAAATTTCTCAGCTTTCCGATCTATCTTTGCGATTACCTGTAACACTTTACGTATCCATCCCCATTTTACATCGACCAACTGGCTAGCGCTTGAAGATTGTGCCATCGTCGTAGTTCCAGACGCCGCCAAGTTGCAATGAATCATTAATAAAACCCTGTTAAGAACTATGTGTGACTAGATGACTTCTAACTACACTTACTATTCTAGGGAAAACCCTAAGAGAAGTCTAGGGGAAAACCCTAGCACCTTCTAGTAGGCAAGTTCCGACCAAAGTTCTGTTGCACCACAACAACAAAATCTTTTATTTTCTGTAAAAACAGGAATTTAGCCGCTTCCTGTCACAAAGTTTTACTTGCCTTTGGGGATCAAAAAATTTGCTACACTGAAGCTGTATTGAATGAAAAGCAGGTAGTCCATGACCTTTATCCCGCTCAAACGATTCCTGACCCTGGCCCTGGTGTTGGGGAGCATTACCCTATTGAGTGCTTGCGCACATTCCGGCTATCAGCGTGCCCAGCGCCCGGTCATTTATCACAAATCGCCTGCCCAGACAGCCCAGCGAGCCCTATGTATCATCAATCCGCAGGAGTGCATGTATGACGGGCCCTATGAGGCCGATGAACATATCTATGCCGAGGAGCAGGCGCGCCGCCTGAATCGGGCCTCTCTCGAGCGCTTGCGGCGCAGCCGTTATTAACTGACTCACAATACGCACAAAACTTTTGACGTTTTTATGCAGCGCTATGGCGGGCCCTTTATAATTAGCAACAGCAAACATCCGCAGCATCAAACCCCACAAAAAGGAGTCATGCCATGGCAGAACAATGGTTAACCACCCTGATTACCGACACCCCCCAGGAGGGCTTTGAGCTTGCCATCACGCTCAGCCGCCGGGGCGTACGCTATACGCAGCCGGACCCCGAGGTACTACAGCGCCTGCGGCCCGAGTATGCCGAGGACGCCAGTGAGCTCACTGCTGCCTCGCAGGTTATCGCCCTCAATTTTCAAACCATCGCCGCCGCCAACAACTACTGGCGCTCATAAAGTTCGAGGGCACGTTAGCTGACGTGCCCTGCGCTCACGCCTCGACAGGTCGCAACCACTGGGCGGGCCCAAGCTGATGAATGCTTTGCCCATCACTGGATACCGCCACGGTCACCGGCATGTCCACCACCTCAAATTCATAAATGGCTTCCATGCCCAAATCCTCAAAGGCCACGAGCCGGGCGCTCCTGATTGCCTGGGACACCAAAAAAGCAGCCCCGCCAACGGCAATGAGATACACACTTTGATGCTTCCTGATGGCTTCAATGGCCTCCTTGCCCCGTTCGGCCTTGCCAATCATGGCGAGCAAACCGGTATTTGCCAGCATCATTTCTGTATAGGGGTCCATACGAGTTGCCGTCGTCGGGCCGGCCGGGCCCACCACCTCAGCGCCCACTGCATCCACTGGGCCGACGTAGTAGATCACCCGGTTGGTGAAATCCACCGGCAGGGGCTCTGCGCGCTCGATCATCTGCTGCAGGCGTGCATGTGCAGCATCACGCCCCGTCAAAATCCTGCCACTCAAAAGCAAGGTCTCACCCGGCTGCCACTGCCGTATCTCGTCTTTATCGAGTGTCTCCAGATTAACCCGGCGACTCTCGGCAGCTGGTGCCCAGCCAACTGCCGGCCAATCCTCCAGGCGCGGAGGTTCAAAATGGGCAGGCCCGGAACCATCGAGTTCAAAGCGTATATGACGATTGGCCGTGCAATTGGGAATCAAGGCCACAGGTTTGGAGGCGGCGTGCGTGGGGTAAGTATGGATTTTGACATCCAGCACGGTGGTTTGCCCGCCCAGCCCCTGCGCCCCGATACCCAAGGCATTGATTTTTTCATAAAGCTCCAGTCGTAGCTGCTCCAACGCAGTCAAGCACTCGGGGTGCTGCGCTTTTTTTTCCAGCAAAGCCAGCATGGACAAGGGCTCCAGCAGGCTTTCCTTAGCCATCAACACGGCCTTTTCGGCGGTCCCTCCAACGCCAATGCCTAAAACGCCGGGCGGACACCAGCCGGCGCCCAGCTTGGGCAATGTCTCCAAAACCCACGCTACCAAATCGTCCCGCGGATTCATCATCACCAACTGCGCCTTGTTCTCCGAGCCCCCGCCTTTGGCAGCAATATCCACCTTGAGGGTGTTGCCCGGGACCATGCGGGTATGGATAACCGCCGGTGTATTGTCCCGGGTGTTATGCCGGGCAAAGAGTGGGTCCTGAACCACAGAAGCGCGTAATGGATTTTCTGCATGCGCATAGGCGCGGCGGACGGCCTCGTTAACCACCTCATCAAGCCCCTGCTCAAAGCCTGCCCAACGCAGCTCCATGCCCACGTCCATAAATACATTGACAATACCCGTATCCTGGCACAAGGGGCGCTTGCCTAATGCCGACATCCTCGAGCTTGCGAGCACCTGCCCCATGGCATCCCTGGCTGCAGGGCTTTGTTCACGCACATAGGCTGCGTGCAAATGCTCAATGAAGTC
>DATGTB010000086.1:0-4674 GCA_035302065.1 Paenalcaligenes sp.
TACGCAGGAGTGACAGCAGAATGCCTACGGACCGCCAGGAAAAGGAAATACGTTCCTACCATTGTGATTACAGCATTTTGTCCTTATGCCGAGATCGAACGCATGAAAGCACGTTTTGATGATTTCAGTATTCACGCTGAACAAGAAGATTTTGGGGCCGAAGGAGTGCAATGGCAGTTGCGCTTGCCGGAGCAAAAGGTGGCTGCTTTTGAAGAATTATTAAAAAACATGAGTAGCGGTCAGGGGTGGGTCAAAGGACCCACCTGAGCTTGAATGCCAGCACCTTCATGGCTGAGCACGGCCCGCAGCGGTACGACAGCGTCCAGATCACGAGCCACCGCATCAGTATGGCAGACTCCGACCTCGGTAGCTTAACACCTTGTTATGTAAAAAAGCATATTGATGGCAATAAAAAAACGCGAATCATGCCAAAACAAAATTCGCGTTCATAGTCTGACTGAAGTCTGCCATCAGGAACTAGGCCTGTTCGTCATCAGCACCTTGCTGCTGAGCAATTTCAGCATGTACCTGCTCCATATCGACCTCCCACAACTGAGCGATGAGCTCGTCCATTTGTGTTTCCGTCAAGGCGCCAGAATGTGAGAAAAGCAGCACCTTTTCACGGAAAATCATGATGGTAGGGATTGAACGGATATTTAGCATACCGGCGAGCTCTTGCTCTTCCTCGGTGTTGACCTTGGCGAAGGTGATGTCCTCGTGACGCTCTGCCACTGCCTCAAAAATGGGGCCAAACTGACGGCAGGGGCCGCACCATGGGGCCCAAAAGTCAATAATGAGGGGCTTATCGCTGTCGATCGTCTCTTGGAAGGTTTCCTGGGTGAGTTCTAGGGTGCTCATAATGCCATCCTAAAAAAGAAACGGCTAATTATAAAATTAGCCGTTATAGGTAAATGAATAACTAATACGCCCCTACTAGTGTAACGCAATTAATCAGGATAGAAAGCGTACTTGCTGACAAAAAGGGCGGCGACAATAATGGTGGCCAAGTGCAGATCTTTCCACTTGCCGGTGAAAAATTTCAAAACCACATAACTGATAAACCCAAAAGCCAGACCGTTGGCGATAGAATAGGTAAAAGGCATGGCCAGCGCAGTGAGCGCCGCGGGCGCTGCCTCGGTCACATCCTGCCACTCTACCTCTACCACCTCGCGGAGCATGATGCCGGCAACGTATAACAGGGCGGGTGCGGTAGCATAGGAGGGGACTACCCCTGCCAGCGGGGAGAAAAACAAGGCAAAGAAAAATAATACCGCTACGGTGATGGCCGTCAGACCGGTGCGTCCACCTGCTTGTACTCCCGAAGCGCTTTCTACATAGGCGGTGGTACTACTGGTACCGATGATGGATCCGGCGACAATCGCAGTGCTATCTGCAAACAGGGCTTTGCCCAAACGGCCAGGGTTTTTGTCATCAATGAGATTGGCCCGCTTGGCAACACCCAACAAAGTTCCGGTCGCATCGAAAACCTCAACAAGTACCAAAACTAACACCACGTGGACAATACCCATATTTAATGCGCCCAGAATGTCGAGCTGCATAAAGGTGGGGGCAATGCTCGGTGGCATGGAGATAAGTCCTTGATAGTTGGTGTGCCCCGTCAGCATGGAGAGAATGGTGACTGCCAGAATGCCAATCAGGATAGCGCCTCGAATCTTTAAGGCGTCCAGCACCGCAATGACGAAAAAGCCGAAAATGGCAAAAAGAGCCTGATGAGAAGTGAGATTACCGATGCCGACGTGCGTTGCAGGATTGCCCACCACCACACCACTATTAATCATGGCAATCAAGCCAAGGAACAAGCCAATCCCGGCAGCAATTGCAGAGCGCAAGGATTTGGGGATGCCCGCGATGATCCAGCCACGCGCCCCACTGACGGTCAGCAAAATGAAAATAATCCCGGAAATGAAAACAGCCCCTAATGCTTGTTGCCAGGTAAAGCCAAGGGCTCCGACCACTGTAAACGCAAAAAAGGCATTTAGCCCCATGCCTGGAGCCAGACCAATGGGCCAGTTGGCAACCAGGGCCATGGTTACTGTACCTACGACAGCGGCCAGGCAGGTGGCTACGAAAACAGCACCTTTGTCCATCCCTGTTGAAGCCAGAATATCCGGGTTGACAAAGATAATATAGGACATGGTCAAAAATGTTGTAATGCCAGCCAGTATCTCGGTCCTGACATTGGTGTGATGTTCTTGCAAACGAAAAAGTCGTTCCAGCATCGGGAGAGTCCTTAAATCATGTTAAAGTGGCAAAATAGGCAATTATTGTACATAAGTTAATACATAGAGATGAATGTTTTAGGGATAGAAAGTTCTTGTGATGAAACAGGCGTGGCCATAGTCAATACAAAAAAAGGATTATTGGCACATGCATTGCATAGTCAAATAGAAATGCATCGTGATTATGGCGGGGTTGTGCCTGAATTGGCATCACGGGATCACATCCGGCGGTTGCTGCCACTAACCGCCCAATGTCTGCGAGAAGCGCAGCTCGGGCTTGAGGATATAGACTGTATTGCCTATACGGCTGGCCCGGGGCTTGCTGGGGCCTTATTGGTCGGTGCGAGTGTGGGTAATGCTCTGGCTTGGGCAATACAAAAGCCGGCGCTGGCCATTCATCATCTGGAGGGGCATTTGCTTTCTCCCTTGATGGTAGAACCCAGACCGGATTTCCCTTTTGTCGCCCTGTTGGTATCAGGTGGGCATACCCAGATCCTGCGAGTTTCCGGGGTAGGGGATTACGAGTTATTGGGTGAAACTCTCGATGACGCCGCGGGGGAGGCTTTTGATAAAACAGCCATGTTATTGGGGTTGCCCTATCCTGGCGGACCTGCTTTGTCAGCATTGGCCCAGCAGGGGCAGGCGGATCAAATAAAACTGCCACGCCCCATGCTCCATAGCAAGGATTATGATTTCAGCTTCAGTGGTCTGAAAACGGCGGTTTTGACCCGGATGCGTGCGGCCGAGGCCGCAGGTGCTGTTGATGAGCAGTTCAAGGCGGATTGTGCTGCCGCAACCGAGCAGGCAATTGTGGACGTACTCAGCTCCAAAACCTTGGCAGCCACAGTGGATGCTGGGGTTGATCGGCTGGTGGTAGCGGGCGGAGTGGGCGCTAATCGATTGCTGCGCAAACAGTTGGTGGAGCAAGCAGAAAAACAACAAATAAAGGTTTATTTTCCGCCAGTAGAGCTATGCACTGATAATGGGGCCATGATTGCCTTTGCGGCAGCGATGCGTTTGCAGCACGGACTTGCCACCCTGGACAAGACACAGAACTACAGCTTCAGTGTGCGTGCGCGCTGGCCCTTGGAGGAAATTTGAGCGCAATTAGCGTCTCTGTGGTTGGGACTTTTGCCCGATTTTGGTTTCGGTTCCCTTGAGCAGGCGACGGATATTATCTTTGTGTTTGACCAAGAGCATAATGGCGATAATGATAATAGCCAGACCTTGGGCCTGACTGTCACTCCATAGTTGCGGTGCGCCCATGATATAAATTACCGGAATCAGCAGGGCAGTCACAATGGCAGAAAGCGATGAGTAACGTGTTGTATAAGCAACCAGCAACCAGCATAATGCGCCCAAAAGGGCCAGCAGCGGGTGCAGCGCAGCCAGCACCCCTAATGCAGTCGCTACTCCTTTGCCCCCCCTGAAATGCAAAAACACCGGGTACAGATGCCCCAGGAATACTGCCACTGCGGCGCAGGCAGCAAAGAGATTGGCGGCCTCCATGGGTTGACCGATAGCGCGGGCAATCAATACCGCGACCGCACCCTTGAGCACATCACCGACGAGGGTGAACAGTGCAGCCAGTTTGTTGCCGCTGCGCAAAACATTGGTGGCGCCGGGGTTTTTAGAGCCAAACTGTCGTGGATCAGGCAGGCGCATGAGCTTGCTTATCACAACAGCAAAGGGGATGGACCCCAGTAGATATGCACCAAGACTGACGATCAACAAAATAAATAAACTCACAATACTATCCGCTACGGTAGGGTCTGAATGAAAAAATTATTTACAGTACAATTTTAATCTATATAACAAGCAGCAAGAAACAGCAATGAAAATTTTAATATCGAATGATGATGGTTATCATGCCCGGGGGATTAATGCCCTGGCACAGGCGTTAGCGCCTTTGGCTACAAAAATGGTGGTTGTTGCCCCGTCGACAAACTGCAGCGGCACATCAAA
The DNA here is from genome assembly GCA_035302065.1 of Paenalcaligenes sp. Classification (GTDB taxonomy): domain Bacteria; phylum Pseudomonadota; class Gammaproteobacteria; order Burkholderiales; family Burkholderiaceae_B; genus Paenalcaligenes. The sequence continues at coordinate 4,206 of DATGTB010000086.1, forward strand.
TGCCTTGACACTTAATAGACCCCTGCATGTGGAGCGCGCTGACAATGGGTACTATTTCGTTGATGGGACGCCCTCTGATTGTGTGCATATTGCTCTCACCGGCATGCTTGATTTCAAGCCGGATCTCATTGTTTCCGGCATCAATAATGGTGCTAACCTGGGCGATGATACCCTGTATTCCGGGACGGTGGCAGCAGCGATGGAAGGACATTTGTTTGGTATCCCAGCCATTGCTTTTTCCCTGGTAGAAAGAGGATGGCGTTACCTGGACACCGCAGTGCACGTTGCGCGTGAGCTGGTAGAGGAGTTTGGGCAGCGCCCCTTGGCTCCGGGAACTTTACTCAATGTTAATATACCTAATGTACCCCTGCATGCCTTAAAGCCCGCGCAGGTAACGCGCTTGGGCAAAAGGCACCCGTCCGAGCCGGTGATCAAGAGCACGACTCCTTATGGTGATCCAGTTTACTGG
>DATGTB010000087.1:0-6822 GCA_035302065.1 Paenalcaligenes sp.
CGCCAGGCATCGAACTCTGGCTTTGGGCTGGCTCTTAGGCTAACATCGCTATCGCGCCCCACCATGCGCAGCAAAAACCATATTTGCTTTTGCCCCTTGTAACGCCCACGCGACTCACGGCGCACGTACTGCGTGGGCACATCATAACGTAACCAATCTTTTGTCCGTCCTAAAATGCGTACATGTTCAGGTTGTAGTCCTACCTCTTCGTATAGCTCTCGGTACATTGCTTGCTCAGGGCTTTCACCACGTTGTATGCCGCCCTGAGGAAACTGCCAGGCATGCTCGCGCACCCGCTTGCCCCAAAACACCTCGTTTCTACGATTTGCCAAAATGATTCCGACATTTGGACGGTAGCCTTCACTATCAAGCATTGGCCACCTCCTATTTAAATGTATTAAAGTTCAGTACGATTAACCTAATTATACGTCTCTGTAGAGTTCACGACCATGCATGCAAGTAACTACCACATTCATACTCAAAAAGAAGCCCCCGCAGAAGCAGATATAGTCAGCCATCAATTGATGACTCGTGCGGGCATGATCCGCCGGCTGGCAGGCGGCATCTATACCTACATGCCCCTGGGGCTCAAGGTGCTCAGAAAAATAGAACATATTGTGCGCGAGGAGATGAATCGGGCCGGTGCCATTGAATTACTGATGCCTTTTGTACAGCCCGCCGAGCTGTGGCAGGAAACAGGTCGCTGGCAGGAGTTTGGTCCCGAGCTGTTGCGTATCCAGGATAGGCATCGGCGTGACTTTATCTTGCAGCCCACTTCAGAGGAGGTCGTCACAGATATTGCCCGGGCAGAGATACAAAGCTGGCGACAGTTGCCGGTAAATTTCTACCATATTCAAACCAAATTCCGCGATGAGCGCCGCCCCCGCTTTGGCTTGATGCGCGGCCGCGAGTTTCTGATGAAGGATGCCTATTCCTTTGACAAAGATGAGGCCGCAGCACAGCAAAGCTATGAAAAAATGTTCGCTGCTTATGTGCGCATCTTTGAACGCATGGGCTTGAGATTTCGGGCCGTGGCAGCCGACACTGGCGCCATCGGAGGCTCGCTCAGTCATGAGTTTCAGGTGATTGCGGACACCGGCGAGGATCTCATCGTGTATCACCCTGAAGGAGATTATGCCGCCAATATTGAGCTGGCCGAAGCCCCCTGCCTGATTGAAAAGCGGCAGGACCCCACTGTGCCCCTGGAAAAGATTGCAACACCGCAAGCCACCAAGTGCGAGCTTGTGGCCGAGCAGCTGGGCGCTGAGCTGAGCCAAACAGTCAAAGCTGTGGTGCTGGCGACCGATAATGAACGGGGTAATACTCAAATCTGGCTTTTGCTGGTTCGCGGGGATCACGAGGTCAATGAGGTCAAGGTCAGTAAAATACCGGGCTTTGAGGACGGCTATCGGGCCGCTACTGAGGAGGAGATACGCACTCATTTCAAATGTGAGCCCGGTTACCTCGGGCCTGTCGACCTCGATGAGCAGGTCAAGGTCATCGCCGATCTGACGGTAGCCAACATGAGTGACTTCATTTGCGGTGCCAATGAGAGCGGCTACCATTATGCTGGCGTAAACTGGGGTCGCGATGTGGCAGAGCCGTTGGCGCTCGATATCCGTAATGTCGTCGAGGGCGATCCGGCACCTGGTGGCGGCAAACTGGCCCTGCAAAGGGGCATTGAGGTGGGCCATGTGTTCTTTTTAGGCGATACCTACGCCAAAAAGATGCGGGCGACGTATCTGGATCAGGACGGCAAGCCAGCCTTCATGCAAATGGGCTGTTATGGCATTGGCATTAGTCGCATCGCAGCCGCAGCCATTGAGCAAAACCATGATGACAAAGGCATGATTTGGCCCCGGGCAATCGCCCCCTTTGAGGTGGTCCTATGTGCCTTGGGCGCAAACAAAAACCCTGAGGTGCAACAGGCTGCCGAACAAATCTACCATGACCTCAAGGCGCTGGGGGTGGACGTTATCCTGGATGACCGCGATATCCGGCCCGGCGTCATGTTTGCCGACTGGGAGCTCATCGGTGTACCTGTACGTATCACCATTGGTCAGCGTGGGTTAAAAAATGACACCATAGAAATACAAACCCGCTACAATGGCGAAGATCATCATTCCTCACTGAGCCAATGCGCCCAGAGAGCTTTGGAGCTTCTGGATAGCCTTTAAGACTGGCAGCCCATCGCCGGCTGCCCGTTTCGTGTTTACAAAAGAATGCCAATGGAAACCTCCTTAACCACCCACCAGCTGCCAATTCGCATATATTACGAGGATACCGATGCAGGTGGTATTGTGTACTATGCTAATTACATGAAATATTTCGAGCGTGCGCGCACTGAGTGGTTGCGCACGCTGGGTATTTCACAGTCCCGGCTTGCACAGGAACAAAAGCAGCTTTTTGTGGTCAGGCAAAGTGAGGTACATTATCTGCAACCAGCCCAGCTAGACGACTTATTGACCGTGGAAACGACTCTTGTTGAGCTGCGTGGCGCCTCATTGACTTTTTCACAGCAGGCAGTGCTTGATGGCACCCCAATGTGCAGCAGCACTACCGTCGTTGTGTGCATCAATAGTGAGACAATGCGGCCCACGAAAATTCATCCAACAATTCGAACCATCTTAGAAAAGGTACGAGTCTAAAATGCATGCTTCCGGCGAAATCTCGCTTTTAACGCTTATTTGGCAAGCCAGCCTGCCCGTTCAGCTGGTCATGCTGTTGTTAGTTGCCCTTTCCATAGCGTCATGGGCTTATATTTTTGCCAAGCGCTCGGCATTAAAACGAGCCAAGATCCAAACCCAGCGCTTCGAAGATGACTTCTGGGCCGGCGGAGACCTGAACGTGCTTACCCAAAGCATTACCGCCCGACGCGAGGAGCACGGGGCTCTGGCCCGCATCTTTGAGTCCGGCATGACTGAGTTCATCAAGGCTCGCCGGGCCAATCAGAGCGGCCCTGCATTGCTTGATGGTGCACGCCGGGCCATGCTTGCTGCCTACCAACGCGAGTTGGATCGCCTTGAATCCCATTTAAGCTTTCTGGCAACTGTCGGTTCGGTCAGTCCCTATATCGGCCTGTTGGGTACAGTCTGGGGCATCATGCATGCCTTTATCGGATTGACAGATGCCCAATCCGCCACCCTTGCTTCTGTTGCTCCGGGTATTGCCGAGGCCTTGATCGCGACGGCCATCGGCTTGTTTGCCGCTATTCCTGCAGTGATGGCCTATAACCGCTACACTAGCGAAATCGACCGTTTGGCTACTCGCTTTGATGGCTTTATGGATGAGTTTCTCAATATACTGCAAAGACAGGTACAGTGATGTCTAGAGGACGCACACGTCGCCGCCAAAGGCGCCTGACCAACGAGATGAACGTCGTGCCCTACATTGATGTCATGCTCGTGTTATTGGTTATTTTCATGGTGACCGCACCCATGATCACCCCCGGGCTGATTGACCTGCCTACGGTGGGCGAGGCTTCGGAGGTACCGGCCACGCCAATTGAGGTGCAACTCGATAAGGATGGCTTGATTGCAGTTCGCTTGCGTGAAGCAAATGCAGAGCTCAATCCCACCACTGCAGAAAATCTGGTCGACGATATACGGGCACTGGCGACTGATCAAAACCCGGTGGTGATTGCGGCAGACGGTCAAATCGCCTACGAGGAGGTCATGGAAATCATGGATCAGTTACGCCAAAGCGGATTTTCACGGTTGGGTTTTTTGGTTAACCAGGACAGCAGTGACGAACCATGAGGACTCCTCTATACAATGACGACGACAGAAAGGATCAGCGCCGCGGCCTAATCTATGCCGTCAGCCTGCATGTCGCATTGTTTTTGCTCTTGCTGGCGGGCCTGCTGCATGCCCCCAAGTCACCTGCCCCGGTGCAAATCGAGCTGTGGGCGGAGGGCGATCTGCAAATTGAGGAGGATCCAGCCGATAATGCTGTTGAGGAGCATCCCGATGAGGTGCTTGACGAGCCTGAGGTTGTAGAGGACGATCTACTAGAGGAGGTCGTTGAACCAGAGCCGGAGCCGGAGCCGGAACCCGAGCCAGCTCCAGAACCTGAGCCTGAACCCGAGGTTGTGCCTGAGCAAACCTTGGCACATGCGGACCTCCCCCTTGAGGAAGATCCGGATATTGCTCTGCGGGAGGCTGAAAAAGAAAGGCAGGAGCAAGAGGAGGCCGAAAGAAAAGCCCGTGAGGAAGCTGAACGCAAAGAGCGTGAGGAGGCCGAAAGAAAGGCTCGCGAGGAAGCCGAGCGCAAAGAGCGTGAGGAGGCCGAAAGAAAGGCTCGCGAGGAAGCCGAACGCAAAAAGCGTGAAGAGGCCGAAAGAAAAGCCCGCGAGGAAGCTGAGCGCAAGGCCAAAATCAGGGATGCCATGCGTGCTGATGGCCAGCAGGCAGCAGGAATTGCAGGAGGCAGTGCAGATAGGAATGTTGCTGCTGGTGGTGGCGGCGATGACGGTTATGCCGGACGAGTACGTGCTTGCATAAAACCGCGCGTTGTCTTTAATACCCCACCCCGCAGCGGCAGTAACAATCCTACATTACAATTCAAGGTGGAACTGGATGCTAACGGAATGGTGCAAAACGTCACCATATCCCAGTCGTCAGGAAACCGTGCCTTTGACGATGCTGTACAAAAAGGGGTTGCAAAATGCTCACCTTTCCCAAAACCGAGCAGCGGACAATACCCAAAAACGATTGACGGCATATACAGAATGTACGACTAACAGGAGAACGCACTTATGATCGCAATGCGCACAGCACGACAACATGGGCAGGCAATAAAAATGATGGCTTTAGCCTTTATTGCCCTCATGTTTTTAATGTTCTATAGCGCTGATGGCCGAGCACAACTCAGGGTTGATATCTCTGGCGTTGGCGCCACACAATACCCAATTGCCGTGGCGGATTTTGCCAATACCCCCGGCGCCTTGAATATTGCCGAAGTCATCCGCTCGGATTTGAGCCGTACCGGATTATTCCAGCTCATTAGCACATCCGGTGCTCGCCTGGATGCCGAGAGCAGCATTGATGACTCCTATTGGCGCAACCGCGGAGCAGACTATCTGGCTTATGGGTCGGTTCAAGAGCAGGGTGGACAGTACACTATCAATTACAGACTGCTTGATACAGTCGGCAACTCCGAGCTCGATGGGGTGGCCTTTGCGGGCACGGAGGACGAGCTACGCCGCTTGTCACATCGTATTGCCGACCGTATCTATGAAGCGATTACTGGTATGCGTGGTGTGTTTTCCACCAAAATTGCCTATGTATTGCATACCGGCGATACCTATGAGCTGCAGGTGGCAGATGCGGATGGCCAAAACCCACAGGTCATGCTGCGGTCCAAGCAGCCAATCATTTCACCGGCCTGGTCTCCCGATGGGACAAAGATCGCTTATGTCAGCTTTGAACTGGATAAACCTGTCGTATATGTGCAAAACATCTCTACGGCAGAACGTCAACCCGTTGCAAATTTTAAGGGAAATAACAGTGCACCGGCCTGGTCTCCCGATGGGCAGCAGCTGGCAATTGCACTATCCAAAGACGGGATATCGCAAATTTACACCATTGATGCTGATGGTTCCGGCTTGCGCCGTATCATGCGCTCACCCTTGATTGACACCGAACCTAGCTTTACTCCCGATGGCAAGTGGATCGTCTTTACCAGTGATCGGGGGGGCAGCCCACAGATTTATCGTGTACCCGTAGAGGGCGGTGAGGCTCAGCGTGTAACATTCAATGGTGGTTACAATATTTCACCACAGGTAGCTCCTAATGGTGAAGACCTCGTATATGTTACCCGTAGGAACGGAGCATTCCGCATCGCAACGCAGGATTTGAATAGCGGGCAGGAACAGCTGATAACCAACGGTCCGGATGATCAGTCACCCAGTTTTGCACCGAATGGGCAGCAAATACTGTATAGTACAGTTCAGGACGGCAAGAGTGTTTTAGCTGTTACTTCGGTTGATGGCCGTGTACGTCAAACCCTTTCTGCGTTGAACGGTACTGTCCGTGAGCCCACTTGGGGCCCGTTTACTGATTAATTTTTGTGTGGACCTTTTTTGATAAGGAAAACTAATGAACTCGCGTATTTTTAGAGGTTTCTCTTTGGCGACTTTGGCACTTGTGCTGGCAGCCTGTAGTTCTGTCCCTCTGGACGAAACACGCGGTACAGACACAGACGCTCGAGGTGCAGTTGACCCAACCACAGGCCTGGTCATGGATCCTTTTGACCCTGCGAGCCCCCTGGCTCGAGACCGCTCGGTTTATTTTGATTTTGATAGCTATGTAGTTACCGATCAGTACCGCGACCTGGTCGATATGCATGCCGGTTATCTGCGCAACAACAGCAATCAAAATATTCGCATTGAGGGGCACGCTGACGAGCGTGGCGGCACAGAATACAACCTGGCCCTGGGTCAGCGTCGGTCTGAGGCAGTTGCTCAAATGATGAATCTGCTTGGCGTAAATAGAGGCCAGATAGAAACCATCAGCTTTGGCAAGGAGCGTCCCCGGGCGTTAGGAAATACAGAGGCGGACTACGCTGAAAACCGCAGAGCGGATATTGTCTATCAGCAGTAAGCGCTCGTGTGTCTTGACGATTAATTCTACTAACGCCGTAGCAGTGATGCTGCGGCGTTTTTCCTCAAAAGGGTAAAGACATGTCTTTAGTAGCCAGATTGAAACAAAAAGCCCTGCTTTGCAGTGCTGTGGTCCTGCTCATGGGGCTCAGCAGCCCGACCTGGGCCTTTGCCGATGATGAGGCCAGACGTGCCATACTCGAGCTACGCGAGCAGGTACG
>DATGTB010000088.1:0-7788 GCA_035302065.1 Paenalcaligenes sp.
ATACTGGGCGGGTCTTTGGCAAGGCTAAGTAACCAGCTATAAAAAGCCCAGGCAATGGTGGCAAGCACCATGAACAGATCCCCGGGGACAAAACGTAAATCCATCAACTCTGCCGGTTGCCCTCGAGTTAAAACTACCAGCACCCCCGTTAAGGAAAGCAACGCCCCTGAAAACTGCTGCATGCTGATAGCCGCATGAAAAAACAGACGGCCAATGACCAGCACCCAAATCGGCATGCTCGCACCCACCAGGGTGACATTAATGGGGCCCGAGGTTTGTAAAGCCAGATATTGCAACGCATTATAAAGTCCAATACCCGTTAACCCAAGTGCGGCGTAATAGCGCCAATGAGACCAGAGCTCACTTCTGGGGGCTAACACCCGACCCCCAAAAAACAATAACAGCACAAAGGCCAATAACCACCGAAAAAAATTGAGGGTGATGGGCGGCACCAGCGCTACCACCAACTTGCCGACTACTGCATTACTCGCCCACAACAGGGTGGGAAGAATCAAAAGAAATACGGTAAAGGGGGTGAGTTTTTGATTCATTGGTTATTGGCGCAAAGGAATAAGCCCTCATAAGCTAGCACCGCTTATTTGAAAATCCAAGCATAAGGCATTGATTTTTGACAAAATGTTCATTTTTCACTAAAATTAACAGGATTTATAAGAAAAATTTTGCGCATTTTTGTGCTTTGCTTAGTGATATTTACAGCATATGCTGCTGACTTTTACCCTATAGCGGTTTTACTTGCGTAGTTTGCGCAATACCATCTTGCAGGCCAGGCCTCTTACCAACGCAAGCGTTCTGTCTTCAAGCACATTAATCATCAGGTATCAGTTGAAACTGGCCTGCCCGCCTTGAGCCCTCCCACAATTTGCTTTTATCTAAATTATATTTTTATTAATTATTTGAGGAAATTTGCCTATGTCTAAAGACTTGATTGAAATGCAAGGTTCAGTTACCGAAGTATTGCCCGATTCACGTTACCGTGTGGTGCTTGAAAACGGTCATCCCGTTATTGCCTACTCAGGCGGGCGCATGCGCAAACACCATATCCGTATTTTGGCAGGTGATCAGGTCACCCTGGAAATGTCGCCCTATGATCTGAGCAAAGGTCGTATTACCTATCGCCACCTCCCCAAGCGCAACCAGCCCAGTGATCGCTCGCGCCGCAGCTAACAGCAGCTGAAATAGTAGTAGAATGCCTAAACATAAGCTATATTAAATAGCTTATGTTTTTTTATTTGAGTATCCCTATAACTTATTTAATCAGCCATTATGCAATTAGAAAGCATCAACCAAATCAAGACCGATTTGCGCGATTTTCAGTCTCGCTGCGCAGAATTACGGAGGTATCTTTGACTATGACCAAAAGCACAGCCGTCTACAGGTAATTTTGGTCGAGTTTGAAAACCCCGATCTCTGGAATGATCCCGAACATGCTCAGGCTTTGGCCAAGGAAAAGAAAAGCCTGGAAGATGTGGTTCTGGAGCTTGACGACCTTGATCAAAGTTTAAAGGATATCTCGGAGCTCTTTGAGCTGGCCGAGCTGGAGCAGGACCATGAAACCATCCAGGCATTACACAGCGATCTCCAGCCTCTGGGCAAAAGAATCGAAACCCTGGAGTTTCGACGCATGTTTTCCAATCCCGCCGACCCCTTGAACTGTTTTATTGACATACAGGCTGGCGCCGGGGGTACAGAGGCGCAGGACTGGGCCTCAATGCTGCTACGCCAATACCTCAGATATGCCGAGCATAAAGGCTTTAAAACCGAGGTGCTGGAATACTCCGAGGGTGATGTCGCCGGGATTAAATCCGCCACGATCAAAGTCGAAGGTGACTATGCCTATGGGTTACTGCGCACCGAAACGGGAGTTCACCGATTGGTACGTAAAAGCCCCTTTGACTCCGGTCAAGGTCGACACACCTCGTTTAGCAGTGTTTTTGTCTACCCTGAAATTGATGATAGCTTTGAGGTCGATATCAACCCTGCTGATTTACGTGTGGACACCTACCGCGCCAGCGGGGCCGGTGGGCAACACGTCAATAAAACAGACTCGGCGGTACGGATTACCCATATTCCGAGCGGCATCGTGGTGCAATGTCAAAATGATCGCTCTCAGCACCGCAACCGGGCTGAAGCCATGCAGATGCTAAAGTCGCGTTTATACGAGCTGGAAATGCGCGAGCGCATGGCCGAACAACAAAAGCTTGAGGAAGCCAAAAGCGATGTGGGCTGGGGCCATCAAATCCGTTCTTATGTGCTTGATCAGAGCCGTATCCGGGATCTCCGCACCCATGTCGAAATCTCGAATACACAACGCGTCCTCGATGGCGATCTCGATCCATTTATCGAGGCCAGCTTAAAACAGGGAATCTAACATGAGCAACAAACGTATTGTTATTGTTACCGGTGGATCTACCGGCCTGGGACATGCTCTTTTGGAGCAATTTAATGCCTTGACTGATGAGCCGCAGTTATTGGTCAATATCGCTCGTCGCAAGGCCAAGCTCAATACAGATGCCCGCCATGAACTCATCAACATTACCGTTGACCTGCGTTCAGAGGATGGCGTAGCGCAGGCGCAAAATGCCCTGCATGGCCTGCTCAATGAGCATGCGGCCAGCGAAGTCATTCTCATCCACAATGCAGGTCAGGTAACGCCTATGGGGCTGAGCACTCAGCTCACAAACTTCAAGGCAATCGATGAGGCATTTCGGTTAAATGTCGCTGCGGTCATGGCTTTGACAGCGACCTTTTTGGACGCGCTCACCGAGTCCACACGTCAGCGTATTGTCCTCATTTCATCTGGTGCCGGGCGGAGTCCCATTTCCGGCTGGGCTGTTTATGGAGCCACCAAAGCAGCACTGGATTATTATGCCCAGGTACTGCAGCAGGAAAACCCTCAACTACAGTGCGTTGCGCTCGCACCCGGGGTGATCGATACCGATATGCAGGCAGTGATCCGGGGCCATCAGGCAGATGAGTTTCCACCCATCGAGCGGTTTATTCAACTGCATGCCCAACAACAGCTACAATCCCCCACCGACACTGCCATTAAAATCCGTAACTTTGTCTTGAGTGCGGATTTTGGCCAACATCTTTTGGACGATTTAAGAAATTACGGTTAGCGTAAAAGCATATGACTTCTCACAATGATTCCACTCCGGTAAGTGAAAACCGACTGATTGCCGAGCGCCGTGAAAAGCTCAATCAGATTCGCACCCAAGGGCCTGCCTACCCCAACCATTTTCAACCCGACAGCCAGGCCGCCACGCTACAAGAGCGCTATGGCGCCTTGAGCAAAGAGGAGCTTGAAGCCCAGGAACTACCCACGGTCAAAATCGCTGGCCGCATGATGCTCAAACGCGTCATGGGGCGTGCCAGTTTTGCGACCCTGCAAGACAGTAGCGGCCGCCTGCAAATCTATCTGGACAAAAGGCAGGTTGGTGCAGCACTTTATGACGAATTCAAAAACTGGGATATTGGCGATATCCTGGCCGTTACCGGCACCGTTTTCAAAACCAATCGCGGTGAACTCACAGTGCAGGTTCAGACTGTGGCCTTGCTGGCCAAGGCGCTACGGCCTTTACCGGATAAATTTCACGGTCTGGCAGATCAGGAAATACGCTATCGGCAACGTTATGTCGATTTGATCATGAACGAGCATGTGCGCGAGACCTTTTTAAAACGCAGTCAGACTATCATGCACATGCGCCAATACATGATCGAGCAGCAGTTTTTAGAGGTTGAAACTCCCATGCTGCATCCGATTCCGGGCGGAGCAGCGGCCAAACCTTTTGTCACGCACCACAATGCCCTGGATATGGATATGTATTTACGGGTAGCACCGGAGCTATACCTCAAACGCCTGGTGGTGGGAGGTTTTGAACGTGTATTTGAAATCAACCGTAACTTTCGTAATGAGGGGGTGAGTCCGCGTCATAACCCGGAATTCACCATGATGGAATTCTATGCGGCCTACAGTGACTATGAGTGGGTAATGGATTTCACTGAGGCCTTGATACGGTATACAGCACAAAATACCTGTGGTGACACGCTATTGAACTATCAGGATAAAGCCCTGGATCTCGGCCAGCCCTTTGATCGCCTGACCATCGTACAGGCGATTAGCAAATATGCCCCTCAATACGCCGAGGCGCCCCTCGATGATGAAGCCTTTTTGCGTCAGGAGCTGGAAAAGTTAAAGGTTGATCTACAGGACCCGGCCTTTTTGCATGCCGGGGTCGGTGCTTTGCAGTTGGCCTTATTTGAGGAAACTGTAGAGGAGCTTTTATGGCATCCGACCTTTATTGTGGACTATCCGATCGAGGTATCCCCGCTTGCCCGTGCCTCTGATCAGGATCCTACCATCACAGAACGCTTTGAGCTCTTTATCACTGGCCGGGAGATAGCCAATGGCTTTTCCGAGCTCAATGACCCCGAAGATCAGGCGGCGCGCTTTAAGGCCCAGGTTGAGGCCAAGGATGCCGGCGACGAGGAGGCCATGTACTACGATGCGGACTATATCCGTGCGCTCGAATACGGCATGGCACCAACCGGCGGCTGTGGCATCGGGATTGACAGGCTGGTGATGCTGCTGACTGATAGCCCCAGCATTCGCGACGTCATTCTATTTCCTCACCTGCGCAAGGAATAATTCGCCATCACAAATAACACAAGGCGGGCACATGATAATGCCCGCCTTTGATTATGCCCCTGAATGAGCCCACTTACAGACTTTGCCCACCTCGTCTCTGCGCTATTAAGCGGATTAATAAAAATATTTCATGGGTTAGGACAAAGCTTAAAGATACTGGGCGACTGGCTGGGCTAACCTATCTACACAGTAAAGGATTCACCACAGCCACAGGCGGCTTTTTCGTTTGGATTTTTAAATCTCAGGCCTGAGCTCATGCCCTCCTGGGCATAATCAATCTCGGTACCATCAACAAAAGGCAAGCTTTTGGGATCCACAAATACCTTAATCCCGTGCGCCTCAAAAATGTGGTCCTCCTGATTGACCTCATCAACGTAGTCCACCTCATAGGCGAGCCCTGAGCATCCTGTCAGCCGTACGCCCAGACGCATACCGATGCCGGAACCACGCTTGGCCAAATGACCTTGAATGTGTTTAGCTGCTTTAGTGGTAAGTTGTATAGACATAAAACCCTCTTTATCTCTCATTGATATGACTATCTTATTTCGTCGCAAGCCGAGGTGCAACTCCGTCTGCGTCCAACTGTGCGAAATATTCTTTTATTTTTTCCAGAATCTCATTAAACAACAGCACCACATGAAATTCTGTATTGGGTAAACCCAGCGTCGCTTGTATGGTCTGCAACTGTACTGCAGGCACCTCTGCCAAGGCGCATTGCGTAAGCTGTTCGCAAAAAGCATCCGCAAAGGCAATCAGGCCAGGGCTACCATAAGCGAGAAAATAGGCCTGCCCGACTTTATGCTGATCATGGCTCAACACAAGCTCTACGACCGCCCCCTGCTGCACCCCGCCCACCCGTGCATGAAACAGATTCTCTGGATTCCGGTTACGTAACTCCTGCAGGCGCGTATGAGTGGCAACCCACTGCGGGTCAAAAAAACGTTGTCTGATAGCGCGACTAAGCATGCCTGGACCCCGCTATTTGCTGCTCCAATCTGGCCATCGGCGCTTGGGCGGCCAAGGCATCCTGCCACAAAGGTGACATCTCACGCAAGCGAGTAATCTGTGTGCGCAGTTCATCAACAGCCAACTGCACCTCCTGGGCCGTGGTAAACCGCCCCAGACTAATGCGCAGCGAACTATAGGCCAACTGGTCCGGGCGTCCAAGTGCCCTAATCACATGAGAGGGCTCCAACACTGCTGAGGTGCAGGCAGAGCCGCTGGAAACGGCAATACGCTGCAAGGATAGTAAAAGTGCCTCGCCCTCAACATAATCAACACTGATGTTCACATTATGTGGTACCCGATGGCGCAGTGATCCATTGAGATAAATACCTGGCAGCTCAGCCAGCCCATCAAGCAGTTGTTGCTGCAATCCCTTGATATGAGCTAGCTCACTGGCCTGCAACTCATCTGCCAGTGCAAAAGCAGCTCCCATGCCGACTATTTGGTGGGTTGGTAGTGTGCCAGAGCGAAAGCCACGCTCGTGTCCACCCCCATGAATGAGTGGTTGCAGGCGCAAACGTGGCTGGCGGCGGACATACAGCGCCCCTACCCCCTTGGGACCATAAACCTTGTGGGCAGACAAGGACATCATGTCAACGGGCAAGGTCTGCAGATCAATTTTCAGCTTTCCTGCTGCCTGCACCGCATCCGTATGAAATACTACCTCATGCGCCTGGCACAATGCCCCGACCTCGGAAATTGGTTGAATAACCCCGATTTCGTTATTGACGTACATGACAGAGACCAAAATCGTCTCTGGACGCAGCGCCTTTTTAAACTCGTCAAGGCATATCAGACCATCTGACTGTACAGGCAGGTAGGTAATCTCAAACCCCTCCTGAGCCAGAGCGGCACAGGTATCCAGAATAGCCTTGTGCTCTATTTCGGTGGTAATGATATGTCGGCCACGATGGGCGTTCGCCAGGGCATAGCCCTTGATCGCCAGATTATTGGATTCAGTTGCCCCAGAAGTCCAGACCAACTCACGTGGCTGAGCGCCAATCGCTGTGGCCACCTGCGCTCGAGCCTTTTCCACCGCCTCCTCGGCCTGCCAGCCATAAGCATGACTGCTGGAGGCCGGATTACCAAAATTTGTGGTTAACCAGGGCAACATCTGCTCAAGGACCCGCTCATCAATAGGGCAGGTGGCAGCATAATCCAGATAAATTACATCACCGTGAATGGGATTATTCATAAAAACCAATCGCTAACAGTATTATGGGTTAAATATCCTCAAACCGAAGTACTCGAGCGTTTTTGTATCGCCTCGACCCCTGTCACCGGACGTCGGGAGGACTTCTTTTGATTGCGCACCGACTCCTCAAGCAAGCGCATCCGTTGTTTATCCACCAGATCCTGTAATGAAACCGAATCCAGAAAGTCAACCATCTTGCGGCTTAAAGCGGCCCATAAATCATGGGTCATACACTTTGTGCGCTCGCCATTTGCGCCTACCTCACAATTTCCTAACCCCCCACAATAAGTCGAGTCTACCGGCTCGTCAACTGCAAAAATAATATCTGCTACTGTAATATGCCGCGCCAATCGGGCCAGGCTGTAGCCTCCGCCCGGGCCTCGCGTGCTGTCGACTAGTTTGTGCCGACGCAGTTTGCCAAAAAGCTGTTCTAAATAAGACAACGATATATTTTGTCTTTCGCTTATTGTAGCCAATGTAACTGGCCCACTGTGTTGGCGCAACGCCAAGTCGATCATCGCAGTGACAGCAAAACGGCCTTTTGTCGTTAAACGCATGATAGATTCCTTAATACATTTACATCAGAGCTAAGCTCACTGCTTTGAATCAAGAATACTGAATCAAGACTAATTTAGTCCAGTATACCAAAAACTTAGCTATGACCGAAGTACTTTTAACGTAATAAGGCCTGATCTTTTAGATGATTGAGCTCATCACGCGCCTGTGCGGCCAACTCAAACTCCAGGTTTTTCGCATGCTCCAGCATTTTTTGCTCCAGGCGATTAAGCTCTTTGGCGAGCTGCCTTTCGTCCTGTAGTAATTCGGCCGGTACAGTAAACATCTCATCATGAGGGGTATCAACCTCGCTACGTTGCAACACGCCGTCAATCAAATCGCGTACCGCCTTGGTGACTCCGCG
>DATGTB010000089.1:0-7491 GCA_035302065.1 Paenalcaligenes sp.
ATCTGCAAATCCTCGAGCAAACAGCGCATTTGATCATGCACATACTCTGGGGCCAAGAGCTTAATATGGTCCAGAGCCGTGGTATCTTGGATATGCACGGCGGTGGCCACCGTGACAGGGTGACAGCCATTGTGTGTACAGCTCAGTGCATCTGCCGTGAGAAATTGTGCCGACGTCGGGTCCAGGGGACCAAATAGCAACACAGTAGGAGGGATTGAAACTGGCCTGTCTACAGTCATTCTATTGTTAATCACCAGAAAAATAAGAGTAAGGCGCTGCGAGCGCACACAATGTAGTATTATTGTTCCATTTTAAATGATCGCCCCTGCGGGGTATAGCATTTTAAGAGTATTAAACTATGCGTACATGGATGTGTTTGATTTGTGGCTGGATTTATGATGAGCAAGCCGGTGCACCCGAAGAGGGTATCGCTCCTGGCACACGTTGGGAGGATGTCCCTCCCAACTGGGTTTGCCCCGAGTGCGGCGCCCGCAAAGAGGATTTTGAAATGATCGAGGTTTAGCAGCGCTAGCAAGATAACGACTCTGGGAGATTATATTATGGGGAAATCATCTTCAACACAGGATACTTCAGGGGTCGATTTTTCACGTCAGCTGTTAGTAGCAATGCCCGGCATGGTGTCGGGCAGTTTGGCCGACACCGTGATTTTCATTTGTGAGCATAATAAGCAGGGCGCTCTGGGCGTGGTGATTAATCGACCCACTGACATGACCGTAGGCGATTTGCTGCAACGTATTGATTTGGAGCTGTCGCTGGAAATCGGTTTGACTCAGGAGGCCCCGGTATTTTTCGGTGGGCCGGTCCAAACAGATCGTGGCTTTGTCTTGCATTCACCAGCAGGTGCTTATGACTCCAGCATCAATTTGGGCAAGATCGCTCTGACCACTTCGCGTGATGTCTTGCAAGAGGTAGCCGCGGGCAAGGGGCCCGAGGATATGCTCATTACGCTTGGCTATGCGGGCTGGGGTCCGGGACAGCTCGAGGATGAGATGAGTCAAAACGCCTGGCTGCATGTGCAGGCCAATCATGACATTTTGTTTGCCACTCCGGCCGAGGAGCGTTATGGGGCAGCCCTGGCCCAGCTGGGCATCGATCCCATCATGCTGACGGGCAGTGCGGGCCATGCCTGATTCTGCGCAGCAAACTTATTTGGGTTTTGATTTTGGGCAGCAGCGCATCGGCATTGCCATTGCCAATAGTATTACCGGGACCGCGCGGCCGCTACATATCGTGAGAGGCCGTTCGCGGGCCATTCATTTCAAGGAGATCAGCACCTTGATCGAGACCTGGCAACCCCAGTTGCTGGTGGTCGGGCTGCCGCTGATGGATGATCCAGAGCAGTTGTTGACACGGCAGGCGCGCCGTTTTGCACGCCAGTTGCACGGCCGTTATGGCCTGCCTGTCGAAATGATTGATGAATGGGGATCAACCCGTCAGGCCAGGCAGTATGTACGCGGCTTTGATGAGGAGGACCATATCGCTGCAGCCATTATTTTGCAGCGCTGGTTGGATGAACCCGATAAAACAATAAAATTAAATTCATGATGGCGATCAGTCGATTTGTTTTTTTTAGCGTTCTGTTGTTTTTCTGGGTGCTGATTGGCCTGGGCATCATCGTCTGCTATTTTTCCTGGTGCGCGCTTGATAAAAAACAGCGGGTGATTCGCTGGTGGTCACGCCACTTGTTGCGATTGTGCCGGGTAAAAGTCGAAATACAAGGTACGCCCATCATGGATCAGCCGGTGCTCTGGGTGGCTAACCATGTTAGCTGGCTGGATATTTTTGTGATTAATTCAGTACGCAGCACTCATTTTGTGGCCAAAAGCGAGATTCGTAAATGGCCCCTGCTGGGCTGGCTTGTGGCTGGGGCAGGCACTGTCTTTATTGAAAGGCAGCGGCGCCATGCCATTAAAAAGGTCGTTGAGCAGCTGCAGGTCTTATTTGCGCAGCGGCAGGTGGTGGGTTTATTTCCCGAGGGCACAACGACAGATGGTCTTGATGTCAAACCTTTTCATAACAGCCTGTTTGCGCCCGTAATACAGGCAGATGCCCCCTTGCAAACCATTGCCCTGCGCTTTTATGCCGGTGGCCGCAGAAGCACCCGTTTTGCCTTTACCGGTGAGCAGAGCCTGGTAGCCAATCTATGGTTTTTATTGACCAGCGTTGAGCCGGCACAGGTGGTATGTGAATTTGTGGACCAGCTGACAGCCAAGCAGTGCAGCCAGATGAGCCGGGCTGAGTTGGGCCAATGGGCGCGTGCCTCCATCCGGGGGGCGGTGCGCATACCGGCGGACTAAGTCCGTACGGCGGGCTGCGGCAGGAGGCTCGGTGGCTCCTGGGCCGCGACCTGTATTACCTTGCCATCCGGAATGCGCATGGCCGTGAGCTGCCCGCCCCACAGGGCGCCGGTATCAAGGGCATAGACATTATGCTGGCTAAGCAGACCCAAAGTAGACCAGTGACCAAATACAATGGGCTGGGATATTTTTCGGGGGGTGACCTCAAACCAGGGGATCAGGCTTGTATCTGCTTGTGCGGGTGCCCCCTTGTCGCTGAAATTCAGGCTCAGGTTGCTGCGTAGCATATAACGAATCCGCGTGATGACGTTGAGCCCGTAGCGCAGGCGCTCATAACCGCTTAAGGTTCGCGACCATTGTGCCGGCTCATTGCCGAATAATCGCAGTAAATGGGCGCCCCACTCATCGCTTTGCAGTAACTGCTCAATTTCGTGGGCCGTCAGATAGAGATCCTGCAAAGACCAGCGCGGGTCGACGCCCGCATGCACGATAAGGTGGCCGGCGACCTCCAGGCACAGGGGCTGGCGGCGCAGCCAGTCGACCCAGTACTGGCAGCGGGGGCTTTGCAAGATATCCTCAAAGGTGTCCAGCCGGTTGGCCCGCCGTTTGCCTGAGGCCACACTCAAAAAATGGATATCATGATTACCCAGCACACATTGGGCACGAGCGCCCAGGCTGTCTATATATTCCAGGACCTGCAAAGAGGCCGGGCCCCTGTTAATCATGTCGCCAGCAAAATAAAAATGCGCCTGGGGGTTGTCCAGCAAGCCGGGTTGTGCCAACAGGTGCTGCAAGCTGTGCAAGCAGCCCTGAACATCCCCTATTACCCAGTGTTCTAATAAATCAGACATGGAAAATATCAATTGGTGGGCCGGCGACGCCAGAGCCGGCGGTTTTTGTTTTCTAGCAATATGAGCGCAGCCAGAGCCAGCAACAAAGCGCCCAGGGTGGGCAACAAGGCCGTCACCCACGGGGGCCACTGGCTGAGCATGCCCAGGTTGAGGGTCAGCTGATTGAGCATGAAAAAGCCCACGCCCACCAGAATCCCGGCAAAAATCTTGGTTCCAACCCCGCCGCGCCGTGTCTGCATGAAACCAATAGGTGCAGCGATGGTGACCATGACCAGTAGACTAAACGGGTAGGCAAATTTGCGCCATAAAGCAACCACCTGCCGTGTGGTTTGCAACTGATTTTCCTCCAGATAGGAGATGTAATCGAGCAAATCCGCAGCAGCCATGCGCTCGGGCGTGAGGATACGGGCCAACAAACGCTCGGCCGTCAGCGTGGTGGGCAGGCTCATGGTATCAGACTGCTCGATATGTACCAGCGGCTCGGTCGGTGCGGTTGCCTGATCCAGAAAATCAGCAGCCTGCGGATGGATGTAGGTGGTATTGCCCTGACTCAGGGCAAGCTGATTATCTCGCAGTACGCCGTGACTGGCCTGGGTCAATGCGCGCAAATTGAGCTGCTCATCCAGCACGTAAACCATGATATCACGTACCTGTCCCTGGCTTTGCAGACGCCTGATATTGATGATGCGCACTCCGCCTTCAGGTGTTTTTTCGCGGAACCAATAACCACTGGATAAACGTCCCCCGCCGGCACGCCCCAAAATCTCCAGACTGGCTTCATTGGCCTGGATCTCGGCACGGGGCGCAATATGTTCGGATAAGAGCATGGCCAGTAGCATCAGTGGGATGGCGGCCAGCCAAAGCATCATGAGTAGCCGCAGGCCGCTGATACCTGAAACACGCAAAATGACCAGCTCATTACGCTGGGCTAATCCGGCCAGGGCCAAAATACTGCCAATCAATAGGCCAATGGGCAAAAGCTCATATAGCTGTGTCGGCAGGCTAAGCGCCTCAAGATAGAGCAGGTTGGAAACAGTAAAGGTGGCACTGAGGCGATCCAGCTCGTCTATGAGATTGAAAAACGTAAATAGTCCCATGAGGGCCAGCAATACAATGGCACTGGAACGGTAAATTTCGGTGGCAAGATAACGTTGGGCGATGCGCATAAGCTTTATGGAGCCTGTACCAGTCTCATCCGTTGCGCAATCGTATTTGTGCGCTGTCGTAAATAGTTGGTCACGCCATGGCTATCGTAATAGCGTGGATTGGGTAGCATGACGGCAAGCTGGGCCGCCTGTTGTGCCGTCAGGGCACTGGCATTGCTTTTGAAATAACGCGCTGCGGCAGCCTGCGCACCAAAGTGGCGATGTCCCCATTGGGCCACATTTAGATATAGTTCAATGATGCGTTGTTTGGACATGACAAGCTCCATGAGGTAGGCCAGCCAGAGCTCCTGAAATTTACGAAAATAGCTTCTTTGTGGGGACAGAAAGAGGTTTTTGGCCAACTGCTGGGTGATGGTGGATCCCCCACGGCGTCGTGTGGAACCCTGATCTGCCTGAGCGCGATTATACTCCCATGCGGCACGTATGGCATCCCATTCTACCCCGTTGTGCGTCAAAAAGTTGGCATCCTCGGAGGCGATGACCGCCCGAACGAGATTGGGTGTGATCTGATCATAATCCACCCATTCATGCACAATACTGGCAGTGGGATCTTCGGCGCGTAAAGAGTGTATGGCCGCACGCATGAAGGCACTGCTGCGGGGATTAAAGTGGCTGTACCAGACCACCCGCAGGGCAAGACTTAGCTCATAGAGGATAAACAGAGCCAGGACGCCCAAAGCCACATTGCGCGTCCATTGTTTAAGTGTCCATTGGGGCCATTTAATGCGTTGCATCGTTACGTAGCTGTTGCCTGAGTTGGTCGAGCACGGGGGGCAGGGCGGGTCGACGCGAAAACCATATCTCAAAGCTCAGGGCCGCCTGACCCACCAGCATCCCCAGCCCGTCGGCACAGCGTGCCGCACCCTGTGCTTGTGCGGTATGCATAAAGGGGGTGGGATGCGCACCATACACCATATCGTAAGCGAGCGCCTCCGGGGCGTAGTGGATAGGGGCATGTGCTGGCCCTTGCGCATCCAGACTGGCCGAGGTGGCGTTGATAACGATATCCCAGCTACCCTCTACCTCGGTCAGTGTTCCGGCTGATAACCGGGCTGCATGCGTAGGCAAATGTTGTTGTACCTGCTCAATCAGGGCCTTGGCTCGTGCGACAGTGCGATTGATTATTCGCAGCTGCGTGGCGCCGGCCTCGAGTAAAGGCAGAACCACACCTCGGGCGGCCCCTCCCGCACCGATAAGCAGGATGCGCCGACCATCCGGATTCGCCTGCAATCGCTGTAGATCGTACACCAGGCCAGGCCCATCCGTGTTGCAACCGTGTAATAGGCCCTCCTGCTGCCAGAGGGTGTTGACAGCCCCGGCGAGTCGGGCTCGGGGGCTCGCCTGGGCGCCTGCCAACTCAAAGGCCCGCTCCTTGAAGGGGACAGTGATATTGAGTCCGCGCCCGCCACCGGCAAAAAACTCACTGACAGTAGAGTCAAACTGCTCCGAGGTGGCCAATATTCGTTCATAGTGCACGGTCATGGCAAACTGCTGTGCAAAGGCATGGTGTATTTCTGGCGAGCGGCTATGTGCAATCGGGTTGCCAATAACTGCACAATTGTAGGTGGTGTCATTCATGGTTTTGTACATCAGATGTGGTCAATTGCCCTTGCTCAAAATGCCAAGTCCTCGTGATGGCCAAAATATCGGTATGCTCGCTCATCTCCGGACTAAAAGGGGCAAAAGGGGCTGCCAGCTGAATAATTCGCTGAGCGGCCAGATTAAAAAGCGGGTCTTCGGCCGGCTGATCAAATTCCATTTTGATAATCTCGCCGTTCTGGTCAATATACACAGTAATTTGCAAGGTGGCGGAGGCGCGTCCCCGGGCCTGGGCGGGGTAGTGTTCTGTCCCGATACGCTCTACCTTGGCCTGCCAGGCCTGCATATAGGCAGCAAATGGTGAGGCCAGCGCACTGGGGCCAATAAAATGATAACGTGGGCGCTGCTGAAACTGCTCTATTTCCAGGCGCAGTTCGGCCAGCCGCCGCTCAGTAATGTTAATCACCTCCAGGCCATGTTCGGTGGGCTCGGCGGTCAGCTCGTGCTCTGCCTCATGCCGTTCCGGAGCGCTCTTGTACTGACTCTCGAGTTGCTCGAGTAGCTCCTGCTGCGTACGCTCGAGCGCTTGTTGCTTGCGTAGCATGGCCTGTAAAAACAAATCATTGATACTCAGGGTGCCCGCACTTTGAAAAGGGGAGGCCGCCGTGACCGCCTCCTGCTGTGTCCCGCCGCCGACCGCACTCCACTGGGCCAGGCGTTCGGCGAGCTCCGGCTCATTGAGTGTGCGGTAGTTAATGACCGTGGTGGGCGGAATCTCACGCGGGGCAAACCAATCGCTGGCTGCGGGCAGGAACAGCCAAAACACTAGCCCATGCACCAGCAACGAAATAAATGTGGCTGGCCATAAATAGTCTTTATCGCTATCGAGGGCATTTATTCGGCGCATGAAGTTTCAGGATCCACTACCTCTACCAGTCGGCAGCTAAGCTCCAGGTTGATTTCGTCTCGTTCCATTATATCGAGAATGACTTCATCGCCCCGCTCCAGCTGCGGCAAGCCAGGTACCTTGGTTACCAAAGGCACATCAATAAAGCGCACAAAGCCATTACTCAGATAGTGCGCCCTGAGTCGGGTTTTTTGCTGTTGCTCTATCCAGCGTAGGGCCCAGTAACGTTCAATTTTGTCCTGGAATTCGTTCCAGGCTAAATACTGGGCCTCAAAAGCACCGATAAGGGCGTAGAGATCGGCCTCCTTGGGCTTATAGGGCGCCACCAGCCGGGCAGACACCCCGTGCTGGGCGGCAGCAATAATTTGTCGTTGATTGATCAGGTCTATGTAGCGGCGCAAGGGGGAGGTTGCCCACAGGTAATAAGGAACGCCCATGCTTTTATGGGGCAGGGCATGTGTAGAGGTGCGGGTGCGCATATTTTGCTGTGAACGAAAGGCTCCAGGCAGATCATGCGTCTGTAGCAAACCGGCCCACAGGACATTGGCCAGAATCATATATTCGGCTGTCAGGATGCCCAAGGGGGCATTACGGTCCCGGGCAATGAGCTGCACCACGCTGTCGGGATCATCTGCCGGTCCTTCCAGGTGAAAGGAAAACTCCGGGCGGCCCGGTCCCTCGGGCCAACCACGGGTTTCCTCGCGTTGTTT
>DATGTB010000090.1:0-3320 GCA_035302065.1 Paenalcaligenes sp.
GATACTACTGGCCGGTTTGGGCTTGATGATTTGTTCAATGGCAACCAGCGCCAAGAGCACCCCCCCTATGGGGAGAAACAGCTGCAAAGCCCAGACCGGTATTTCTATGTAGCCCTCCGTCAGTGCACCGATGAGCTTGGATAGCTGTAATGACTGCCACCCATTGGTAATCAACAGGACGGAGACCAGCAAAACAGCGACCGACGCCCACAAGGACGCCAGTCGCGTCCAGCGGGGCGACAATAAACCAATCAAAATATCAACACCAATATGATTTCCGCGCCGCAACACCTCGGGTGCAGAAAGCATAACGATCAGGAGCAATGATGCTGACACCAGCTCCTCAGTGCCTACAAAAGGCGCATGAAAAACATACCGCAAAATAACATTGACCCCTATCAGCACGGTATCGAGAAGCAGCAAAACAGTCGCAATAGCCAGCCCGGCCTGACAAAGAACCGCCACCAAACAGCTGTACCAACGCAGTGCAGCAAGTTCGGGCCGTCCGCTCTGATCGTGGTTGGATTTTGGCATATGGTCGCCCTTGTGATTAATAACTTACTACTGCATGAGCTCGATCAATTTTTTACCAGAGGCCTCTCCCACCGAGCTCAAAAATGCAT
The DNA here is from genome assembly GCA_035302065.1 of Paenalcaligenes sp. Classification (GTDB taxonomy): domain Bacteria; phylum Pseudomonadota; class Gammaproteobacteria; order Burkholderiales; family Burkholderiaceae_B; genus Paenalcaligenes. The sequence goes on from DATGTB010000090.1 coordinate 624, forward strand.
CACGGATAGGGGGAAACATGATTTCCTGAAACTCCCCAAGCGTGGCTTCATCGGTCACCAAAGTAATTTCCATACCCGCCTCCTCAAGATTTTTTACATCTTGTGGGCCCGAACCACGGAACTCATCGAAAGAGGTTTTAACCGCCTTGTCTGCTGCCTGGCTAATCGCCTGCTGAATATCCTCAGGCAGACCATCCCACCAAGTAGGATTGACCGTCAAATTATCAAATACAGGGAAAATAGGGATGATGGCGCCATATTTTTGCACCTCTGGGTACTTTCTGGTGTAGGCGGCCTTGGGCGCGGTAACTGCAGCATCAACAACCCCGGTCTGCAATGCCTGATAGACCTCTGAGCCAGCCATGGAAACAGGCGATGCTCCCATTTCAATCAGGCCGGAGTCAAAGAGCTTGTTATAGCCACGTATTTTGACCCCATCAAATTTCTCCGGACTATCCAGCGGATGGTTGGTCGAAGTGAAAATTTGATCCGGAGCATCCAGAATCCAGGCAATATTTTTCACTCCCTTGGCCAGCATCAAATCGCTAAGCTCCTGTGCTGCTGCGGACTGCGTGAAGTTCTCCTGCTCATCAATGCTGCTCATCAAAAACGGCAACTGGGTAACCGCCATCTCGGGCAGGCTCCCTCCCCACTGGATGGACAGGATAATTGCCGACTCTATTTCCCCGCCCGCAACCGCTGCATGATGTTGATTGGGTTTAAAAAGTTGCGCACTACCGTAAATTTTTACCTCCACCTGCCCGTCTGTCGCCTCATCTACATCTTTGGCAAACTCATCCATAATGATTGCCGTCGGATGCGACGGTGGGAACTGATGGCTAATGCGCATCGTATAATCGGCAGCATGTGCTACCCCTAGGCTCAGTGCCAATGAGGCACCAAAAATAGTTGTCAACAGCCTTTTCATTAGTCGTCTCCTAATCAAGTAATTTTATTTAACCAGATAGGAACGGCGCTCCCTATTACATCTGGCATTACCTCCTCCCTACCATTATGATAGAGCAGGCAGGATAATCAAGTATTAGTTTTTACACCTAAACCATAAGAGATACTTATAATGAATTTACGCCTTTTGGAAATATTCCGCGCCGTTATGGATGCACGTACTGCCACCGGTGCAGCCAAGGCGCTGAACATCTCTCAACCTGCTGTTAGCGCAGCCATCCGGCAATTGGAAAAAAACCTGGGATTCCCGCTTTTTGACCGCATGGGCAATCGCATCATTCCCACCGCCGAAGCAAAAATTTTATTTACTGAATCAGAATCCATCTTTTTAATGTCCCAGGCGCTGGGCAGGACCGTACAAAACCTGAAGGATCACCGGCTCGGTAATTTGCGCATCATCGCTACGCCCCAACTGGGTCATACCGTGATTCCAAATGTTCTCTATGAACTGCTCAAAGGCCATGACAAAATCAAAACCATGCTTGATGTACGCCGTTCGTATCATGTCATTGAGGCCGTGCAAAATGGCTTGGCTGATGTGGGTTTGGCTGTTGCGCTGGAAAAAGAGCTAAGCCAGGTCGTAGAAATGCTAACGATCGCCAGCGTGGACATGGTATGTCTACTGACCAAAGAGCACCCCTTGGCGGGGGAACCAGCGCTAAATCCAAAAATGCTGACCAGACATCGACTCATTGGCCTGGAGATGGGCGCGCGATTGGGCCCGCTTATCCTCGATAAATTCCGCGAGAGCGGTGTCCCCTACCAAACCAACATTGAAGTACGGTATTCACAGACCGCCTGCGTCCTGGCCCAGGAAAATCTGGGCATTGCCGTTGTAGATCGACTGTCTGCGGTGGCGCAGCTGCCCTCCGCTCCCAATCTGAAAATCATCCCTTTTAGCCCAGCCACTAAAGTGGATGTCTCTGCAATTACCCCAAAAAATAGAAGCAGCTCCTATTTGACCAAAAAATTTATCGAGCACACTAAAACAGCCATTAATAACCTGTTATAAGCTGCAAATGTTGCAAAGCCTCAGGCCTAACCTTGATTAAGCCCGCACCAGGTATATCAATATCAGAAATCAGATAAAAAGCTGCGGTCGTCAAAACTGGCAAGATAATGACCAGCAGATTTTCACCTTTAATCCCGCGAATGTTATAGCCAATCAACCCATTGGCAAAAAAGGCAAAAGACAAAATCACCCACCAACCTAACGCCGGGATACGATGCCGCCAGCTGGCTTGTGTACGTAGCTGGGCCTGATATAAATCCCCATAAGCCGTCAGCACAGATGCGCTGATACTATCTGGCCGTTGTTTAGCATACTGTGTAGCCAAAGCCCATAACTGCCCCTGTAATTGCACCGAACGTGCGCCCCAACGCTCGTGTTCAGGGCCCGCGCCACTATCAAAAAAGCCGATGCGGGCAGCCAAATACTGCTGTAAAAGCTCCTCTGCAGCCTCCTGCTCTGCAGTGGGCAATAACTGACTGCGTTGCAAGGCAGGCCCCAAAACACTGGCCTCATCATCCTCAACCTCGGCCCGCTCCAGACGGCGCTTGAATATAAACTTGCCGCCATAAGCTGCCGCCAGCAGCATAAGCAGGGTCAAAAAAAACAAAAACACAGAGTCCATGGGTGCAGTGCTCATTAATCTCTGATTGTTTCCTCAACAGAGTTGACTTGAATAATATGAGCATCATAGCCGGCTTTTTTTACCGCCTCGATTAAAA
>DATGTB010000091.1:0-7242 GCA_035302065.1 Paenalcaligenes sp.
CTGAGCGCTATATCGGGTTTGCTTTTGGCTCAGGTATTGAGCGATTGACGATGCTGCGCTATGGCGTTAATGACCTGCGGCAGTTCTTTAGCGGTGATTTACGCTTTTTACAGCAATTCGATTTTTAAATTTCTTTTCCCATTACTATCCACTAGAGCACAACATGTTTGTTTCTGAGTCTTGGCTGCGTTCCTTTGTCAATCCGCCTATTGATACGGAACGCTTATGTGAAAAACTGACCATGGCGGGTCTTGAGGTTGAGGAAAAGAAAACGGTAGCGCCAGCATTTTCTGGCGTGGTCGTAGCTGAGATCGTGGCGATCGAGCCTCACCCTGATGCCGATCGTTTGCGGGTTTGTCAGGTGAATGCGGGAACAGCAGAAACCATACAGATTGTCTGCGGTGCGCCCAATGCCAAGCTCGGAATGAAGGCGCCCCTGGCCACAGTTGGTGCTCGGCTACCCAATAATTTCGAAATTAACACGGTCAAGATGCGCGGGGTAGAATCCCATGGCATGTTATGTTCTGCCAAAGAGCTGGGAATCAGTGATGATGCAGATGGATTGCTCGCACTGCCAGCAGATGCCCCTGTTGGGCAGTGCATACGCAGCGTATTGGATCTGGATGATGAGGTTATTGAGCTATCCATGACCCCTAACCGGGCGGATTGTTTGTCTGTCATCGGGATAGCCCGCGAGGTCGCGGCGCTGACGGATACCCCGTTGACTACCCCTTCTACGTCAACCGTTGCGGTTGAGTTGGATGAAAAGCTCCCCGTACGGGTGCTAAATGATGAGTTATGCGGCCGTTTTGCAGGGCGCATCATCCGTAACGTCAATGCGGCCGCACCCACACCCGAATGGATGAAAAGGCGGCTGGAGCGCGCTGGTCAGCGTCCCTTGTCTGTGCTGGTGGATATTTCCAACTATGTCATGCTTGAGCTGGGACAGCCAACCCATGTATTTGATTTGGATAAGCTGGGTGCCGAGCTTGAGGTGCGCTGGGCCCGCGAAGGAGAGCAAATCACTTTGCTTAATGGCCAGCAGGTAAGTCTTAGCCCTTATTATGGAGTGATTTGCTCAGAGGGCAAACCGCAAAGTCTGGCTGGGGTCATGGGGGCTGAGGACAGCTCGGTGACTGATGAGACCAGTAATATCTATGTGGAGGCCGCATTTTGGTGGCCTGAGTCCATCATGGGTCGGGCCCGTTCCTTGAAATTTCAGTCTGAGGCGAGTTATCGCTTTGAGCGCGGGGTCGATCCGCAGGCGATTATTGATCGAATAGAGCGCATGACTGAGCTGATTATCGAGATTTGCGGTGGTCAGGCGGGTCCCGTAGATGACCAAATCCTCAATATACCCGCACGTAGTGTAGTGCGTATGCGTCATGCGCGTTGTGAAAAAATTCTCGGCATCAAGGTGCCCATTGCTGAAATCAAAAAAGTCTTTACCGATCTTGGTTTTGAGTATGTAGAAGAGGACGGGGTTTTTGAGGTAACTGCTCCTAGCTATCGTTTTGATATTACTATCGAAGAGGATCTCATCGAGGAGGTGGCGCGTATTTACGGCTTTGATCGCATCCCGGATGAGCTGCCTTTTGCTCAAACCACGATCAATGTGCCATCCGAGCGTTCGGTCTCTATACATGAGGTAAGAGCACGTATAGCTGCCCTGGATTACCAGGAGGTGATTAATTTTTCCTTTGTCGACGCTGACTGGGAAAAACAGCTCACCACCAATGAGGATCCTATCAGGCTCCTCAACCCCATCGCCAGTCAAATGTCGGTCATGCGCAGTTCGTTGTTGGCCGGCTTGGTCAAAAACGTTCAGTACAACGCCCGCCACCGGCAAAGCCGGGTTCGTGTTTTTGAATTGGGGCGTGTGTTTTGGCGTGATGAAGACGTTACCGATGGCCCACTAACAGTGGCAGGTGTCAATCAGCCCATGCGCATTGCGGCAGCTGCCTGGGGCGGTGCCCATGATGAGCAGTGGGCGCTAAAGACTCGTCCGGTGGATTTTTACGATGTTAAAGCAGATGTAGAGGCGCTTTTTGGCGCCCGTGCCAAGCGCTTGCGCTTTACCGTAGGCAGTCACCCGGCTTTTCATCCCGGACGCTGTGCGTGCATTAGCCTTGGAGGTCAAGAGATTGGTTGGCTAGGCGAGTTGCACCCACAGTGGGTGCAGTATTTTGAGCTGCAGCAAGCGCCGATCCTGTTTGAGTTGGCCTTGGACCCGCTTTTGCATAAGGCCGTGTTTACCCCGGCAGGCATTATTTCCCGTCAGCCGGTGGTACAGCGTGATCTGGCGTTCTGGTTACCCAACGGGATCAGCTATCAGGCGGTCTGCGATGCATTGGCCGCGCAAATTGCCAAGCACGATATTCTCCAAAATGTACAGCAATACCGCGTCTTTGATATCTGGAAAGAGGCTGATGATGCTGCAGAGCTGAGTATGGCCATGCGTTTTTGGTTACAAAACCCAAAGCAGACACTGGCTGATGAGCAGGTTGATCAATGCATGGATTTATTATTCAATGCACTCAAGGAGCAATTTAATGCACGTTTGCGTTCATAAGGAGCGAGCATGACCGCAAAAGACAGGTCTTTAACCAAAGCAGGATTGACAGATACGTTATTCGATCGTGTTGGACTCAACAAACGTGAGGCCAAGGAGTTGGTCGATGCGTTTTTTGCCGAGGTCAGTAATTGTCTGGAGGAGGGCCGCGAGGTAAAAATCTCTGGTTTTGGCAATTTCACCACGCGTGATAAGCCCCCTCGTCCTGGCCGTAACCCGCGTACCGGTGAGGAAATTCCTATCTCTGCCCGCCGTGTGGTGACCTTCCAGGCCAGTCAAAAACTAAAATCTGCGGTGGAAAGCGGCGGCTAGGGCACTGGCTTGCGCCCCGATTCTTTGTTTTAATCATATATACTAGGTGTTTCCACCCAGTCCAACCTGCTAATGGCCACAACATGAGTGATACTGATAACAACATGGAATTACCACCCATCCCGGCAAAACGCTACTTTACCATCGGTGAGGTAAGTGAGTTGTGTGGGGTCAAACCACATGTATTACGCTACTGGGAGCAGGAGTTTACCCAGCTCAGACCGATCAAAAGGCGTGGTAACAGACGCTATTATCAGCACCATGAGGTGTTGCTGATACGACGCATCCGTCATTTGCTCTATGACGAGGGCTTTACTATCAGTGGAGCGCGTAATCGGCTTGGTGATACCAGTGCTGTGGAGCATGACCCCCGCGCTGCCGTACGTTTGAGCGGTGAGGAGGTACAGCGCCTGCGTAATGATTTGAACGAAATAGAAAAAAATCTGACCCAGGTGCTCAAGCAGGTCGATATTTAATCATCCTCATAGTCACCCAGGGAAACCACCCGGCCCAAAAATAGCACCGGCCCTTGGGGTTCTGTGTGACTCTGGCCGGTACTTGATTCTAGTGTCATTTCAAAAAGCTGACCGGCCTGCACTGTGCCAATATGCTCTGTGGTTAAGGTCACGGGGGCATTAGGATCAATTAAACCCAAAGAGCGCAAGGGCTCGGTAGCCGCCGGTTTTGTCCATAGTTGCACCCTTTGGTCGGCCTGTAATTCGGTACGCACCTGCGGAGTCATCAGCACCTGCCCTTGGGGATCAACGCTCACAACCCACCCAGGGGTGGCACTGTGGCCGGGGGCTTGCAAGACTGCACCGAGTCGCGGTGCCATCTGCACTACTGTAATTGGTGGCTCGGTAGGCCGCAGCAGCAGCACGGCGAGCCCAATAATTAACAATAAATTTACTACTGCAAACAATCTCCAGCGCCGCAAACTGCGTTTCAAGGCCAAGGTTGTTGGCTCGAGTCCATCGCTTTGCGCCGGCGTTATTGTTTCTGGACTAAGGTTTGCTGCCGCCTCAATAGGTTGTGTTGATTCTTTGGGTTGTGGGCGAGGAGCAGCTACAGCATCGGGTTGGAACTTGATACCAAGGCGATTTTGCAGGCCTGCATAAAGGTCTGCCGGCAGTTTTGTGGCTGGCAGAAAAGCCAGTAGCTCGGCAAACAGGGCTTCCCAGCGCAAAGTATCGCGGGCAGCCGCAGGCTCCTCATTGCGCCTATTGTGGATGCTGGCCAAGGCATGCGAGGGTTTCAGCGCCTCAATACAGGCACGGGCGTTGAGTTTTTGCCAGTCCACCTCCTGTATGGCCCAGGGTTGGTAGTACAGCGTCAGATAGGCATAGAGCGCATCCAGTTTTTTGTTTAACTCGGCCTCACCCAGACCGGTTGCTTTTGCGCATTGAGCATCGTCCCAGGCAAAAAAATAACGCCCACATAACACAGTCAGTGTGGCGTCATCGCAACTACTCAAAGCTGCTGATAATTCCCCTGCCGCATCGTCTGCCCGCAAAGACCTAATCAGTGTAGGAATAATATCAGTCGCAGTGGCGTGTGCTGCCGCATCGGCCGGTGTCTGTTGCAGCTGGTGGCGCAATAGATGTCTGAAAATGGATAGCATCCAACCCAGTGACTCCCCGAGCTCAGCAGAATATTCGCCGGCATGTTGCCAAAGCAGGTAAAAGCTATCGAGGACTAATTGCTGGCTTTGTGCTCGATCCAGGCCACACTGCGCATAAGCAAATAGCGCCGGACCATAGGCTGTCAACAAGTCCTCTAGCCCGGATGTGTCACTTTTGGCACAGCGCTGAATTTCTGACTGTATGGAGGGTAAGGAAAAACTCATATTTACAACACAAAAGCCGGGGCAGAAGCAGAGAAAATAAGGGTTTGACTTAAACAGTACCAAAGAGGTACTATATAGGCATTCATTTCAAAGGAAACCGGTACTGCATCACTATGCTACGTATCAGCAAAATCATAGATTATGGCACCCTGATTTTGTCCTATATGGCTAAAAACCCGGACAAGGTCCGAAGTGCATCTGAACTTGCACAGACCCTGGGTCTGGGGCAGCCTACAGTCAGCAAGGTGCTTAAATTGCTAACTCAGGATAACATCGTGAACAGCACACGAGGTGCGCACGGCGGTTATAGATTAGCACGACCAGCAGAGGAAATCAGCATAGCCCAGATCATTGATGCATTGGATGAGCAGCCTTTTGGTTTAACCGAGTGTGTAGCCACGCCTGGTACGTGTTCGGTAGAGCCGGACTGTCGCATTCGCGGCAATTGGCAGGAGCTCAGTGACTCCATACGCCGCACCCTTGAAGAGTTCAGCATCGCTGATATGATGACACCCGCTGATGTTGAACATCCACTAACCCACCAAGCTGAAATAAAACAGCGTGGTACCAGCACTTCTAATGTGGAGTTATCCTAATGAGTACTGTGAACGAACACCTAGATTCTTTTCTCGATCGCGAGTACGAGGCAGGGTTTGTCACTGACATTGAGTCTGTGGTGATTCCCAAGGGACTTAATGAGGACACCATACGCCTAATATCAGCCAAGAAAAAAGAGCCGGAGTTTATGCTCGAGTGGCGTCTGGCCGCTTATCGGCAGTGGCTAGAAATGACCCCGCCGACTTGGTCAGTGGTTGAGTATGATCCCATTGATTTTCAGGACATCAGCTATTATGCCGCCCCCAAGAGCAAGGAAGATGGGCCCAAGAGTCTGGATGAGGTTGATCCGGAGTTACTCCGTACCTACGAAAAGCTCGGTGTGCCCTTGCACGAATGGGAGCGCCTCGCAGGGGTTGCTGTAGATGCTGTTTTTGACTCTGTTTCAGTCGCCACTACATTCCGCAAGCAGCTTGAGGAAATTGGCATTATCTTTTGCTCATTTTCCGAGGCTGTGCGCGAGTATCCCGAGCTCATCAAACAATATCTCGGGACCGTCGTACCCCCCAATGATAACTTTTACGCTGCGCTGAACTCCGCAGTGTTTTCAGACGGCTCTTTTGTTTATATTCCCAAAGGGGTCAAGTGCCCCATGGAGCCGTCCACTTATTTCCGTATCAACTCTCCCGATACCGGGCAGTTTGAGCGCACGCTCATCATCGCAGAGGAGGGCTCCTATGTGAGCTACCTTGAGGGCTGTACGGCTCCCATGCGCGATGAAAACCAGCTGCATGCAGCTGTTGTTGAGCTGGTCGCCATGGACGATGCAAAAATCAAGTATTCAACCGTGCAAAATTGGTACCCCGGTGATGAAGATGGGGTAGGGGGTATCTATAACTTTGTCACCAAACGGGGTGAGTGCCGCGGGGCACGCTCCCACATCTCCTGGACTCAGGTAGAAACTGGTTCAGCCATTACGTGGAAATACCCCAGTGTCGTATTGCGCGGTGATGATTCAGTGGGTGAGTTTTATTCAGTCGCCTTGAGCAATCATAGGCAGCAGGCCGATACCGGTACCAAGATGATCCATATGGGCAAAAACACCACGAGCACCATTATCTCCAAGGGGATCTCGGCCGGTCGGGGACTGAACACTTATCGTGGTTTGGTACGCATTACGCCAACAGCAGAAAACGCCCGTAATTTTACCCAGTGTGATTCACTACTCATCGGTAAGACATGTGCCGCACATACCTTCCCGGTAGTAGAGGTGCAAAATCCAACTGCCAATGTAGAGCATGAGGCGACCGCATCACGGATTGGTGAGGATCAGTTGTTTTACGCCATGCAGCGGGGGATTACTGCAGAGGATGCCGTATCCATGATTGTGAATGGATACTGCCAGGAAGTCATCAAGGAGCTGCCCATGGAATTTGCCGTCGAAGCGCAAAACCTGCTCGGGGTCAGCCTCGAAGGTAGTGTTGGTTAAGGAGTATTTTTAAATGTTAAAGATTAAAAACCTGAAAGTAGCAGTAGAAGATAAAACCATCTTGCATGGCGTTGACCTTGAGGTCAGGGCCGGCGAGGTGCATGCACTCATGGGGCCTAACGGTTCGGGGAAAAGCACATTGGCGCAGGTCCTGGCCGGTCGTGAGGATTATAAGGTGCTGGAAGGCAGTATCGAGTATCTGGGTGAAGATCTGTTGGAAATGGATATCGAGGAGCGTGCCCGCGCCGGGATGTTTCTGGCATTTCAGTACCCCGTAGAGATTCCCGGCGTATCCAATGCCTATTTCCTGCGCACTGCAGTCAACGCTATTCGCCGCCAGCGTGGTGAGCCCGAATTGGATGCCATTGACTTTCTCAAACTCGTCAAAGAAGAGATGAAAACGGTAGGCATGAGGGAGGAGTTTTTGAGTCGCTCGGTAAACGAGGGCTTTTCGGGGGGTGAGAAAAA
>DATGTB010000092.1:0-6214 GCA_035302065.1 Paenalcaligenes sp.
GTTAATAAAATGTAAGATGACTGTAAAAGCCTAGACTTGTTCTGTGCATTAGCAAAAAACAAGGGTATCAAGCCATGCTCGAGTTAGCTCCTTCTCGCTTTACACAAATGCGGCGTGATGCGCTGGTGCAAGATGACGGCAACGTCGGATTGCAATTGCGTTTGGCCGCTACCACCACCGATTTGCTGGCCGTGCAACGACTGCGGTACGATATTTTTACCGAGGAGTTGCATGCAGTCTTTCCTGATGCGCCCGAGGGGCTTGATCGCGATCACTTTGATAGTTGGTGCGAGCATTTCATGGTGGTAGACCAAAACACGGGCAAGGTGGTCGGTACCTACCGCTTGCTAACACCAGAAAATGCGGTGGCCGCAGGGGGCTATTATTCCGAGCAGGAGTTTGACCTGCAGCCGCTGACCCAAATTCGCTCACAGCTCGTCGAGGTGGGCCGCTCATGCATTCATGCAAACTACTGCACCGGCCGGGTGATCATGCTCTTATGGTCAGGCATTGCTGCCATCATGAAAGTCGGTGGTTATCGTTATTTGCTGGGCTGTGCCAGTGTCAGTCTGCGTGATGACGGTGTGACCGCTGCCGAGGTGTGGCGCCAGGCACAGCAAAGTATGGCCAATAACCGCCATTTGCCGCAGCTACAGCCCATTCATCGTTATGCGGTGGAAAAACTCAATAGCACCTTGCCGGCCCGTATTCCACCGCTAATCAAGGGGTATCTCAACCTGGGCGCGGTGATTTGTGGGGCGCCGGCCTGGGATCCTGATTTCAATACAGCTGATTTTCCTATCTTGCTGGATCTGCACGATCTGGATGAGCGTTATAAAAAACATTTTGGTCTCTGAATAGCGCGCAGCGACGATATTTTCACATTGTCATCAAATTGTCATATTACTGTTTTATGATGAGGACAGTGTACTGTTTAGGATGCCCAAGTTGTGATTATGAGAGTGCAACGCTTTCTGCTATTAGTTTTACTGCTAATGCCTATGGCCGGACCAGGCGCATGGGCGCAAAATATTACCGGCGCCGGAGCCTCATTGCCTTTTCCCGTTTATGCCACTTGGGCCGCTCATTACCATCAACTCACCAATAAACAGGTAAATTACCAGTCCATTGGCTCAGGTGGCGGTCAACAGCAAATCATTGTCGGCACCGTGGCCTTTGGCGCGACCGATGATCCCATGTCCGGACCGGCGCTCAAGCAGCACGACTTATTCCAGTTCCCTGCCGTCATTGGCGGGATTGTACCGGTTGTCAATATCGAGGGCGTGGGTCCAGGCGAGCTCAAACTAAGCGGTGCGCTGCTGGCTGATATCTATTTGGGTAAAATCACGCGTTGGAATGATCCTGCCATTACTGCACTGAACCCCGAGCTACAGCTGCCGGCGCGTACCATTGTGGTAGTACACCGCTCCGATGGCTCGGGCACGACCTTTAACTGGTCTGATTATTTGGCTAAAGTCTCTCCTGAGTGGCGTAACCGGGTCGGTGTAGGCAAGGCCATCAAATGGCCGATCGGCCAAGGCGGCAAGGGCAATGAAGGTGTGGCGGCCTACGTCAGTCAACTCAAGGATTCCATCGGCTATCTGGAGTTCTCCTATGCGGTACAAAACGATCTGAGCTGGACCTTGTTGCAAAACAAATCAGGGGCATTTGTCGCTCCGACAGAGGCAAGCTTTTCAGCGGCTGCGGCCCATGCTGATTGGTCAGGCACCCCCGGTATGGGCGTTGTCCTGACGGATCAGGCAGGGGCGGATTCCTGGCCTATCACCACAGCCTCTTTTATTTTGCTTAAAAAGGTGCAGCGCAACCGCCAGCAGGGGCAGGCCGTGCTTCGTTTCTTTGAATGGGCATTTACTACCGGGCGGGAGATTGCCTTGTCTCTGGATTATGTCCCCCTGCCAGATGAGGTGGTAGAGCAAGTTGAAACCCTCTGGGCTCAGGAGCTCAGGACAAACACAGGACAGCCGCTCTGGCCGCTTGGTGCAACAACAGTGCCTGCTGGGCAGGCGGAGATCTCATGAATCATCGACGTAATGCTTTGTTGGATTTTCTGTTCAAACAGGTAACCAGGGCCTTTGCTTTTTTGGTTTTTGCCCTGTTGCTGGCAATTTTGGTGGCCCTGATATTGGAAAGTAAAGCCTCCATTACTGCCTTTGGGATTGCGTTTTTGTGGACAAATGAGTGGGACCCCGTCCGCCACTTATATGGGGCGCTGGTTCCTATGGTCGGGACGTTATTAACTTCGCTGATAGCTCTGGTCATTGCCGTGCCGGCTTCCTTTGGCATTGCCATGTTTTTGACTGAGCTCTCACCGGTCTGGCTTCGGCGACCGCTTGGCACCGCCATAGAAATGCTGGCTGCCATTCCCTCCATTATCTATGGCATGTGGGGGTTATTTGTTTTTGTACCGCTTTTCCAACGTTACGTGCAACCTTTGCTGATTGATTTATTTGCTGGCGTGCCCGTGCTTGAGGCCGTATTTGCAGGACCGCCCTTTGGTATCGGTTTGTTTACCGCTGGACTCATCCTGTCTATCATGATTACCCCCTTTATTACAGCAGTCTTGCGGGATGTTTTTGAAGCGGTTCCGCCCATGCTCAAGGAGTCAGCCTATGGCCTGGGCAGCACGACCTGGGAGGTCATGTGGAAAGTGGTCCTGCCGTTTACCCGCAATGGCGTCATTGGCGGCATCATGCTGGGATTGGGACGGGCCTTGGGGGAGACCATGGCAGTCACCTTTGTTATCGGCAATGCTTTTCAGTTACCACAATCCCTTTTTTCCCCTTCCAACTCCATTGCCTCCGCCCTGGCCAATGAGTTCAATGAGGCCGCCGGCCTGCAAAAATCTGCGCTCCTGGAGCTAGGCCTGATTTTGTTTTTAATTACTGCCGTTGTGCTGGCTCTGGCCAAACTCATGATCATGCGCTTGGCCAAAAATGACGGGGCAAAAGCGTAGGAGGAGCCATGCAAAGTAGACAAACCCCCACTATTCAGCTGAGCAACCCCATTTACCGTCGTCGCCAACGACTCAATAAGCTAATGCTGGCCGTGGCTGCGTTGGCAGTGGCCTTTGGTCTGTTTTGGTTGTTCTGGATTATCTTGACCTTGCTATACAAGGGGGCGGCCGCGTTTTCCTGGTCCTTGTTCACCGAATCCACACCACCGCCCGGAGGGCAGGGCGGATTGCTCAATGCCATCATGGGCAGTCTTATGATGGCGGGCATGGGCACCCTTATTGGCACGCCTGTAGGCATACTGGCGGGCACGTTCCTGGCCGAGTATGGGCAGCGGGGCTGGTTGGCTCCCGTGACCCGTTTTCTAAATGATGTGCTGCTTTCCGCACCATCCATCGTGATAGGACTCTTTATCTATGCCATTTATGTTTCGCAGGTCGGCCACTATTCAGGGTGGGCGGGCTCTTTTGCCTTGGCCATTCTGGTGATTCCCGTGGTTGTGCGCTCTACCGATAACATGCTTCAGCTCGTACCCAACAGTCTGCGCGAGGCTGCGGCAGCTCTAGGTTGCCCCCAGTGGCGCATAGTTACCATGATTTGCTATCGGGCCGCCCGCTCGGGCATTATCACGGGTGCGTTGCTGGCGGTGGCTCGTATTTCCGGAGAGACTGCGCCCCTGCTATTCACAGCTTTGAACAATCAGTTTTTGACGCTCAACATGAATGAGCCCCTGGCAAATTTGCCCGTTGTCATCTTCCAGTTTGCAGCCAGCCCCTTTAAGGACTGGAATCATCTTGCCTGGGCAGGTGCGGCCCTGATTACCTTGTTTGTACTTTTTATCAATATATTAGCGCGGACCTTTTTCAGAAACAAATAAAGCGGATCCACAGACTCATGAATGCACATTACCAAACGGCAAGCGAATCACTATCCATCACAGAGCCAAATAACACCAAAATAGAGGTCAGGGATTTAAATTTTTACTATGGGCAATTTCATGCCTTGAAAAGCATCAATATGTCCATCATGGAAAACAAGGTGACGGCGTTTATTGGCCCTTCAGGCTGTGGCAAATCCACCTTGCTACGCACTTTTAATCGCATGTTTGAGTTGTATCCGGGACAGCGTGCCGAAGGGCAGATTTTGCTCGATGGTGAGGATTTGCTGACCTCCAGGCTGGATATATCCTTGATCCGGGCCAAGGTGGGTATGGTGTTTCAAAAGCCCACGCCATTTCCCATGAGTATTTATGACAACATTGCCTTTGGGGTGCGTTTATTTGAGCGCCTGAGCAAGGGCGAGATGGATGAACGTGTAGAGTGGGCCCTGACCAAGGCCGCGCTTTGGCATGAGGTCAAGGACAAGCTGCATCAAAGTGGTTACGGCCTGTCAGGTGGACAACAGCAAAGATTATGTATTGCCCGGGGCGTGGCCATCATGCCTGAGGTGCTGTTGCTTGATGAGCCGTGTTCTGCCCTGGACCCCATATCTACGGCCAAGATCGAGGAGCTCATCGCAGAGCTCAAAAATGATTATACGGTGGTCATTGTTACGCACAATATGCAACAGGCAGCGCGCTGCTCGGATTACACTGCTTATATGTATTTGGGCGAGCTCATAGAGTTTGGTAAGACAGACCAGATCTTTGTGAATCCGACCCGCAAAGAGACCGAGGATTACATCACCGGCCGATTTGGATAAATATCAAATGGGGCTATCATAGAGTTGTTCAGTATCGATGGCAATTGCTATAACGATGAAAAAGGAGCAATGCATGAGCAACTTATCACATGTAATGAATGATATAGCGCCTACAGGCGTATTGCGGGTTGCCATTAATTATGGCAACCCGGTTTTGGCACAGCGTCATCCGCAAAAACCGGACCCACAGGGGGTCTCGGCAGATTTGGCTCGCGAGCTGGCCAAAAGGCTGGGGCTGGCTCATCGATTTATCAGTTTTGAGGCGGCGGGCGAGGTGTTTAATGCCGTTACTGACGGAGTCTGGGATGTTGCCTTCATGGCCATTGACCCACGTCGGGCCGAGGCAGTTGAGTTTACGGAACCCTATGTGCTGATTGAGGGCACTTATATCGTGCCCGAGGGGGACACCCGTCAGTCTGTCAATGACTTTGATGTGGCGGGGAATCTGATAGCAGTTGGCAAGGGGGCGGCCTATGATCTGTTTTTGACGCGTCATCTCAAGCACGCCAGCCTACTGCGTGTGGCCACCTCAGCTGAGGCGATTAGAGCGTTTGTCAGTGGTCAGGCCGATTGTGCGGCAGGGGTGCGCCAGCCCTTATTGGCTTATGCCGGCGAGCACCCGGGATACCGGGTCATTGAGGATAGCTTTACCAGCATCAAGCAGGCTATGGCAGTGCCCCGGGGCAGAAAAACCGCCCACGCCTATCTACAAAAGTTTATTGCCGAAATGAAAACGAGCGGCTTTATCGCGCAGGCTTTGAAAAATAGTAATCAGCAGGCGGCAACCATCGCTCCGTAAAATGAAAAAGGGTTTATGTGCAAGCACATAAACCCTTTGAAATATGGTCGGGGCGGCGGGATTTGAACTCGCGACCCTCTGGTCCCAAACCAGATGCGCTACCAGGCTGCGCTACGCCCCGAAAAAAGTTAATATAGCATATAATTTTGTTCCGTTGCAAGTTCCGCCGCAATGCGCCTTGTTAATTGTTGTATAAATGCAGTTTGTATAGGATACTTGCTGGCTATTTTTCAGGTGCTAAAGGGTAAATGCATGGTTCCCATCTTGATGTATCACCAAATTGACCAGCCTCCTGCGCGTGGGGCCTATCTGCGCGGGGCGACCGTGCATCCACGGCGCTTTGCCAACCAGATGCTGCTTTTAAAGCGCCTTGGCTACCAGGGGCTATCCCTGCGCGATGCGTTACCCTACATTCGTGGCGAGCAGCAGGGCAAGGTTTTTGTCCTGACCTTTGATGATGGCTACAAAAATGTATTTGACTACGCCCGGCCGATCCTTAATACCCTGGGGTTCACAGCGACCAATTTCGTTGTCAGTGGACTGATAGGGGGGATGAACGAGTGGATGTTTGCCAAGGGCAGCCTGCCCGCTCAGCTCATGAACCAGGATGAAATCCTGCAATGGTATGAGCAAGGCCACGAAATCGGTTCGCATACGGTTGATCATTGTTATTTGTCAGAGTTGTCCGCCCAAGAGCAGCTGCAACAGGTCAGTCAGTCAAAGGCTGATTTGGAGGATCTGC
>DATGTB010000093.1:0-2220 GCA_035302065.1 Paenalcaligenes sp.
CGAGGCCGCCGAGGGCGGAACCATTGGTCTGGTCGAGGAGGGGGATGTCATCGAGATTGATATTCCCAACCGACGCATCCACCTGGATGTCAGCGATGAGGAGCTCGCCAACCGTCGCGCAGCCATGGAGGCCCGGGGCGATCAGGCCTGGCAACCAACCGAGCCGCGTGAGCGCATGGTCAGTCAGGCCTTGCGTGCCTATGCCCTGATGGCAACATCAGCGGATAAGGGCGCGGTGCGGGATATCAGTCAGGTCACCGTACGTCGGGGTTAGGGATCAGTGCGCCTGGCGGACCTGATTGCGTCCGCCCCGTTTGGCCTCATAAAGGGCGCTATCGGCCCGTTGCACTGCGTGCTCCAGGGTCTCGTTGCCTGCACTGAGGGTCAGGCCGATGCTCACAGTACAGCGGACAGGCTCGTCATCCAGATTGGTGACGAGCATCTGCTCTGTGGCTTGGCGGATGCTTTCGGCCTGTTGCAGCAGGGCTTGGGCACTGGGGCGATGGCTGATCAGTAAAAACTCCTCGCCGCCATAACGAGCGATTCGATCATTGCTCTTGCCCTGCGTGCGCAGCAGATCGGCAAAGGCCTGCAATATCTTGTCGCCAACAGCATGACCATGCGTGTCATTGATTTTTTTGAAATGGTCCAAATCCAGCAGCATGACCCCATAGGGGGCTTGTGGGCTGCCATCGCCCGCGTTTTTGGAAAATAAATCAAATAGCGCGTGACGATTCAGCAGGCGGGTCAGCTGATCGTGGGTGGCTTGTCGGTAAAGACGCAGCAGCAAACCCAGATGAAAATGGTTGGCGGTCAGGGCCACGGTGAGCAGGGCAATCAGGAGCCAGAACTCCTGTATCTGAAAGATCAGGGGGGCCTCTTGTGCGACAGTAAATGAATACAACTGCACCACGATGATCAGCAAGCCAATCAACAGGGACTCGCTGAGAGTAAACGGAAAAATGCTCAGAGTGGCAACCAGTAGCAGGGGGATAAAATAATAATTGGCCAGATCATGCAGCTCATAAGGAGCAGTGATAAATAAAAAGCTGGCATAAAACAGAGCCGGAGCCGCAAAAAGCGCCATGCTCAGGATGACCTGCCGATTGGCGCAGATGCGTAGACGGCTGCCGATTTGTATGGCCACAAGGGTGAGAAAAAACACCACTCGGGCTGGCCGCACCGCAAAGAGGGCTTCAGGGGGTAGTAGAAAATGATCAAACAGGGCCCAGAGCGGGGAAAGGATAATAAAAATCCAGCAAACAACCCTTAATCTGCAGCCCAGATACTGATTACGTGCGTAGGCAAAGTCGGGTGTGTGCTTTGAGCCCGAGACAGTGTCCTTGACAGAACTCGAGCCACGTTGAAAATATTCCATCAGTTGTTGTTTTAGCTGCATAGTTAAAAGTAGCGAACAAGTGTACCGGTTTTTCACCAGTGATTTTGTTAAAATTCCATTAGGTGCAGGGGCAAATCAGTGGTACAAGGTATTGAGCTGATTTTTCAACACTACAGGATATTAATCTAAAGAGGTGCAGGGTGTTAACAGCACAGCAGCGCACATTGCAACAGTCCATTATCCGTACACTGGGCGTGCAGGCGCATATTGACCCGGCAACAGAGCAGCAACGCCGGGAACAGTTTATCATCCGTTATTTACAGCAAAGTGGTGCCCGCGCTCTGGTGCTCGGGGTCAGTGGCGGGGTGGATTCGCTGGTTGTGGGCTATATGGCACAGCGAGCGGTCGAGGCTGTACGGGCTGCGGGTGGGCAGGCGCATTTTCTGGCTTTGCGTTTGCCGTATGGACAACAGCAGGACGAGCAGGATGCCATGGCCGCCCTTGAGTGTATTCAGCCCGATGAGGTGCGTACCCTGGATATACAGCCAGCCACTGATGCCCTTGTAGTTCAGCTCGAGCAGGGCGGGGTGGCTCTGCCGCAAGCTGAGCGTGATTTTATCATTGGCAATATCAAGGCGCGTCAGCGCATGGTGAGCCAGTATGCCTGTGCGGCGGCTTTGGGCGGGTTGGTATTGGGCAGTGATCATGCCGCTGAGGCCCTGATGGGCTATTTCACCAAATACGGGGATGGGGCAGCAGATTTGATGCCTTTGGCCGGGCTGACCAAGGGGCAGGTCCGCACCCTGGCCGAGCACTATGGTGCGCCCGATCATTTGGTGCACAAGGTGCCGACGGCCGATCTGGAGTCTGGTCGACCGCTG
>DATGTB010000094.1:0-4267 GCA_035302065.1 Paenalcaligenes sp.
ACAAAATGCATCAACTCCTCGATACGCGGCTCGATGACGGCCCCCAAAGCCTGCCTTTTGACCTGGCGATTGGGTCGGTCCCCAATACCGGGCACTTCCAGCAATTCTTCCGGATTGGCCAATGCCTGTTTGGCAATGCCATAACGCAGTTTGATTTCCTCAGCGTCCGGGGTGGGGGTACGTAACATGGCGGCGATGTCGCTGGTAATCTGATCCCCGGCAATGGAAATCACATCGGTATGACGGATGGCTCCGCCGGTGTAGATGGCAATATCGGTGGTGCCACCGCCAATATCGACCAGCACCACGCCCAACTCCTTTTCATCCTCGGTCAGACAAGCAAGACTGGAGGCCAGTGGCTGCAAAATCAGATCGCGCACCTCCAACCCACAACGGCGCACGCATTTGACAATATTTTGTGCGGCGCTGACTGCCCCGGTCACGATATGCACGCGTACCTCCAGGCGCAGGCCACTCATGCCGATGGGCTCACGAATATCTTCCTGTGAATCAACAATGAATTCCTGCGTCAGGACATGCAGTACCTGCTGATCGGTAGGAATATTGACCGCTTTGGCGGTTTCAATTACACGCGCGACATCCGTTGCCGTGACCTCTTTGTCCTTGACCGCCACCATTCCGCTGGAGTTAAAACTGCGAATATGGCCGCCCGCAATACCGGTGTAGACCTCACGAATCTTGCAATCTGCCATCAGCTCGGCTTCTTCCAATGCCTTTTGTATTGAATTGACCGTGCTTTCGATATTGACCACAACCCCTTTACGCATACCCAGGGACTCATGCTGCCCCAGGCCAAGCACCTCAAAGCGCTTGCCCGGCAGCATCTCGGCTACCACAGCAACTACCTTGCTGGTACCGATATCCAATGCGACGATTAAATCTTTTATTTCTCGAGTCATTTTCTGTTTTACTCACTATTAGGTAGGGGTGCCAAAGTGATGGCAAAACCATCGTTATACCGCAAGTCTGCCCGGGCAATCGTGCGTCCGGCCAAGCGCTGGGTCAAGGTCGGCCAGGCATGCAAAAACCGCTCCAGGCGCGAGGCAAAAGATTGCGCTCCCGAACGTCCGTGCGGGTCCGTGGCCTCGGCTGCCGGATCACGTCCTATCAACACCTGCAAACCGTCTGACAACACCACATCCCATGCATAACGCGGGCTCAGGGTGACCTGCCGGATGGTCAGCCCGGTCGGCGCAAACCTCTGCGCTACCTCGGCATAACGCTGAATCACCAGCCGCTCCGAGTTATCCGGGCCATTTAACTGAGGCAGGTGTTCAGCGCCACCCTTGGCCAGCAGTTGTGTTTTATCTGCCGTAAACACCTCACCCCAGCGGTTGATCATTTGCTCGTCATTCCAGAACGCCAAGGGCTCCTGCTCCTCGATGCTCACCCGGAGCTGATTGGGCCACTCTCTTTTGACCTCCGCCCGGCGCACCCACGGTACCTGCTCAAAGGATGATCTGACACCGTCTAAATCAACATCAAAAAAGCCTCCAATCTGCTTGCCATTAATTGCACTGCTGATATCTTCTACTTGCACATACTGCAACGAACCACTTGCGGCGGACTCCAATAGCACCCGCTCAATCAAAAAATAAGGACGCCGGAACACCCACACCAATGCTGCCACCAACAGCACACCCACCGCTAGCACGGTCAGGGCATTGGCAACAAAATTGGTCAGACGAACCGCGTGCATTGATTACTCCTTGGCAGCCAGCTGTATTTTCAAGCTGGCCCTTTGCAATATATCCATACATAAGGTGCCGTAATCCATACCTTCTGCCTGTGCGGCCATGGGCACCAGCGACTGGGGCGTCATGCCGGGTGAGGTATTGATTTCCAGCAACCAGGGCTGCTCATTGTCATCGAGCATGATGTCTACTCGCCCCCAGCCTTCGCAATTGATGGCGTTATAAGCCTGCCGGGCCAGTGTCTTGACCTGCGCCGTGGTCTCGGCAGACAGGTCTGCCGGACAAAAGTATTGGGTGGCATCACTATGGTATTTATGCTCATAGTCATACAGCCCACCGGCAGGAACGACAATCTCTATGATGGGTAGCACCCGGGTGCTGCTTCCCTGCCCCAGTACAGCGATGGTCAGCTCACGCCCCTTGATGAACTGCTCAGCCAGCACCTGCCGGTCGTATTGGGCAGCCAGAGCAAAGGCGCCCTCCAATTCAGCTGCCTGCTCGACCAGGGCAAAGCCAACCGTAGAGCCCTCATGTGGGGGTTTCATAATCAGGGGGAAGCCCAGCTTGTCCCCGACAGCGGTCAGTGCATCGCCCGCCTTGAGGACGCTAAAATCAGGAGTGGGCAAGCCGGCCTGCAGCCAGATTTTTTTAGTCATCACCTTGTCCATAGCCAGGGCTGAGGCCATGGGCCCGCTCCCTGTATAGGGAATGCCCAACAGCTCCAACGCACCCTGGATGGTGCCATCCTCGCCGTAACGGCCATGCAATGCGATAAAGACTCGGTCAAAAGCCGCTGCCGCCAGTTGTGCCAACGATTTTTTACCGGTATCAAATAAATGGACATCTACCCCGCGAGCACGCAGGGCATCACATATTCCCTGACCCGACATCAGGGAAACCTCACGCTCGGCTGAGGTGCCGCCATAAAGCACCCCCACACGTCCCAGTTCCGTGCTCATTGCCTTTCTCCTAAAAAAGTGGGTAAACGGCTAATGCTGCCAGCACCCATGATCAACACCACATCGTCTGCGCGGACAAAGCTCAACAAGGCATCTGCCAGTTGGTCCAGCTCAGGCACAAAAATGGGCTCCACCCGGCCAGCCACTCGTACGCCCCGGGTCAGGGCACGCCCATCTGCAGCAACCAGGGGCTTTTCGCCAGCGGCAAACACCTCAGTAATAAAGACGGCATCGGCCTGGCCAAGCACCTGGACAAAATCCTCAAAGCAATCGCGGGTACGGGTATAACGATGCGGCTGAAACACAACGACCAGGCGGCGATCCGGCCAGGCACCTCGTGCAGCCTCCAGCGTGGCCTGCATTTCCGTCGGATGATGACCATAATCATCTACCACGGTGAAATGCCCGCCCCCTGAAGCAACCGGTACCTTGAAATCTCCGAGCAGGGCAAAGCGTCGTCCCACCCCGGTAAAGTCATCCAGGGCACGAGCAATGACCTCGTCTTTAACCCCTAATTCGGTAGCGACCGCAATCGCTGCCAACGCATTCAGCACATTGTGTCGACCGGGCAAATTCAGACAGACCGACAGCTCAGGCAACTCGCCCATGCTACCCGTGCGCTGTACCTCAAAACACATCTTGGTGCCCTGGTGGCGTACATTGACTGCCCGTACCTGTGCATCAGAATCAATGCCATAGCTGGTGATGGGCCGCGACACGAAGGGAATTATCTCGCGTACATGCGGGTCATCCGTGCACAGTATCGCACTGCCATAAAAAGGCAGACGATGCGTAAACTCGATGAAGGCGCTTTTCAGACGCGCCAGATCATGCCCGTAGGTATCCATATGATCCACATCGATGTTGGTGATGACGCTCATGACAGGCAGCAAGTTCAAAAATGAAGCATCTGACTCATCAGCCTCGACCACGATAAAATCGCCCTGGCCCAAACGCGCATTGGCATCAGCAGAATTCAAACGCCCTCCAATGACAAAAGTAGGATCCAGCCCGCCGGCGGCCAACAGGCTGGCAATCAGGCTGGTGGTCGTGGTTTTGCCATGCGTGCCCGCCACCGCAATACCTCGTTTCAAACGCATCAGCTCGGCCAGCATCAGAGCCCGGGGAACCACCGGAATCTGTGCTGCACGGGCTGCCAGCACCTCGGGATTGTCATTCGTGATGGCACTGGAGATGACAATGGCTCCCATCCCTTTGACGTTATCCTCCTGATGACCGATGACCACGCGAGCCCCCAGTCGTGCCAGACGGCGCGTCACGGCGGACTCCTGAATGTCCGAACCACTGATGGCGTAGCCCAGATTGAGCAATACCTCAGCAATGCCACTCATCCCCGAGCCGCCAATACCGACAAAATGTATATGTTTGACACGATGCTTCATGGCGCCTCCCGCACTATTTCCTGACAAGCCTGGGCTATCATCTCTGCCGCCTGCCCATGCGCATGCTGCTGCGCCTGCACGGCGACCGCAGTCAACTCGGACCGCTTGCGCTGACGCAACCATTTGGACAGCCATTGACTGGTAAAGCTGGACTGCGGCTGTAGCCACGCCCCCTCACAGTCGGATAAAA
>DATGTB010000095.1:0-6179 GCA_035302065.1 Paenalcaligenes sp.
TGCCGTCATCTTGCACCAGCGCATCACGCCGCATTTGTGTAAAGCGAGAAGGAGCTAACTCGAGCATGGCTTGATACCCTTGTTTTTTGCTAATGCACAGAACAAGTCTAGGCTTTTACAGTCATCTTACATTTTATTAACTGCATCTAAAAGGGTAGCCATCGCTTCTTTTATGAGTGCAGTGTCTTTGGCTTCTACCATAATGCGCAATTTAGGCTCTGTGCCCGAGGGGCGAATCAGGACCCGGCCCGTCTCTCCCAGCATATTTTCTACTGCCTGTTTAGCCTCTACCAATGCTGTCTGTGTGGTCCAGTCCAGCCCCTGAGGCCAATCCAGATTTTCCATATGCTGCGGATACATTTCCAAATCTGCCACCAGCTCGGCTAATGAACAGTCCTGATGGCGCAAAGCCGTCAATATCTGCAATGCGGCAATGATACCATCACCCGTCGTATGATGATCCAGGCACAGCAAATGCCCCGAACTCTCGCCGCCATAGAGCCAATCGCGCACCTGCAGCTGCTCAAGCACATACCTATCGCCCACCTTGGCACGGATAAAATCCACGCCCAATGCCTGTAGACGCAGTTCGAGGCCCAGGTTGGTCATCAAGGTCCCCACAACACCATTTACCTTTTGGCTGAGCATCCGATCCCGCACAATCATGTATAAAAGCTCATCACCGTTGTAGATACGACCATGTCGATCGGCCATAACCAATCGATCGGCATCACCATCCAAGGCAATGCCAAAATCAGCGCTGTGCTCCTGCACAGTGGAGACCAGCTGACCCGGATACAAGGCGCCTACCTTGGCGTTGATATTAAACCCATCAGGCTTGCAACCCACCTCTACAATCTCGGCGCCTAACTCGCGAAACACATGCGGGGCAATATGATAGGCGGCACCGTTGGCGGCATCGACCACAATTTTATAGCCCGACAGATTCAAGTCATTGGGGAAGGTGCTCTTGCAAAACTCTATATAGCGGCCAGCCGCATCGATGATCCGCGAGGCACGCCCCAAACCATCTGACGAGACAGTCTGAATGGGCTGCTCGAGCAAGGCCTCGATACGCTCCTCGGTGTCATCGGGAAGCTTCATCCCCTGGGCAGAAAAAAACTTGATGCCATTGTCATAATACGGGTTATGCGAAGCACTGATGACAATCCCGGCGCTCAGCCTGAGGGTGCGGGTTAAATACGCCACTGCCGGAGTTGGTACCGGCCCGGCCAGTAGCACATCCACCCCCGCTGCGGATAGTCCGGCCTCAAGCGCAGACTCGAGCATATAGCCGGAAATGCGCGTGTCCTTGCCTATGACCACGGTTGGTCGTGCCGTCGCATGCTTTTTTTCTGCCAGCACCTTGCCCGCTGCATAACCCAGGCGCAAAGCCAGCTCGGGATTGATTTTATCCCCCCCAACTACCCCACGGATACCATCCGTGCCAAAATATTTTCGTGCTGTTGTCATAGATACGATGCATCCTTTACTGCCAGCCAGACCCTCAGCGCGTCACGCGAAGCTGCCACATCATGTACGCGCACAACCGCCGCCCCACGATCCACTGCCGCCAGCATGCCCGCCAGGCTACCCGCCAGCCGATCCTGTACAGCCCGGCCGGTCACCTGTCCGATCATGGATTTACGGGACAGACCAATAAGCCAGGGCAGACCGTCGATGTCGAGCTCATCAAGGTCGCGCAATAAAATATAGTTATCTGCTACGGTTTTACCAAACCCAAGTCCGGGATCCAGCATGATGCGATCCCGCTGCACCCCTGCTGACCTGAGCGCCTGCACGCGTTGCTGCAAAAACCCCCGCACCTCACCCTTGAGATCATCGTAATGCGGATGATCCTGCATGGTACGCGGCTCGCCCTGCATATGCATGACGCACAAACCGCACGAGCTATCAGCAACCACCTCACGGGCAGCAGCGCTTCTGAAACCGGAAATATCATTGATAATATCCACCCCCAGCTCCAGCACAGCCTGCATGACCTCAGGCTTGAATGTGTCAATGGACAGGGGCACATTTAAATTGCGCAGTCCCTCAATCACCGGAAACAAACGTGCCAGCTCAGCGGTCAGGGCCACTGGCTCGGCCCCGGGACGGGTGGACTCAGCACCGATATCCAGAATATCGGCGCCCTGCTCGACCAACGCCCGCCCATGGGCGATGGCCTGCTCTGCAGCCAAAAACTGCTGGCCATCAGAAAAAGAATCTGGCGTGACGTTGATAATACCCATTAATAACGGGCGCTCGAGTGAGAGCTCGAAGCGCCCGCAAACCCATATATTACTCATATATGAAACTTTAGTTAAACAGGTGATGTCGCTGGCTTGTCATCTGCTGACTTGCCCTCATCAGAGGCCACACCATCTGCGGGTGGCGTTCTGTCTACACGGCCGCCACTGTTATCGCTGTAATCCTTGGGCGGACGGGGTGGCTTGCCAGCCATAATGTCATCAATCTGCTCTGCATCAATGGTCTCCCACTCGAGCAAGGCCTGCGCCATGGCTTCCATCTTGTCGCGATTGTCCTCGATCAGCTTGCGCGCAATATGGTATTGCTCGTCAATGATGCGACGAATTTCGCTATCGACTTTCTGCATGGTAGCCTCGGACAGGGTGGTGCTCTTGCCACCGAGACTGCGTCCCAGGAACACCTCGTCCTCGCTTTCAGCATAAACCATGGGCCCAAGACTATCCGTCATCCCATAGCGCGTGACAATATCGCGCGCCAACTGGGTCGCACGCTCAAAGTCATTGGAGGCACCGGTGGTCATCTGATTCATGAACACCTCCTCGGCAATCCGGCCGCCAAACAACACGGCAATCATATTGAGCAAGCGCTCTTTGTCCATGCTGTAGCGATCGGATTCAGGCAACTGCATCGTCACCCCGAGAGCACGCCCACGCGGGATGATGGTGACCTTGTGCACCGGATCTGTTTTAGGGAGCAAGCGAGCTACCAATGCATGACCGGCCTCGTGGTAAGCAGTATTTCGGCGCTCATCCTCAGGCATGATCAATGAACGGCGCTCGGCACCCATGATGATCTTGTCCTTGGCCATCTCAAAGTCCTGCATATCGACTGTGCGGCCATTACGACGCGCAGCAAACAAGGCCGCCTCATTGACCAGGTTGGCCAAGTCGGCACCGGAAAACCCGGGCGTGCCACGAGCGATGATATTGGCATCGACGTTGGGTGCTAACGGGACTTTGCGCATATGCACATGCAAAATCTGCTCACGCCCGCGAATATCCGGCAGGGTAACCATCACCTGACGATCAAAACGACCGGGGCGCAGCAAGGCTGGGTCTAATACATCAGGACGGTTAGTAGCGGCGATCACCAGGACCCCCTGCCCGCCCTCAAAGCCGTCCATCTCAACGAGCAGCTGGTTAAGCGTTTGTTCACGCTCGTCATTACCGCCCCCCAGGCCAGCACCACGCTGCCGACCGACAGCGTCAATTTCATCAATAAAGATAATACATGGGGCCTGCTTTTTGGCCTGCTCGAACATGTCACGCACACGCGCCGCACCAACCCCGACAAACATCTCGACAAAATCCGAACCAGAGATGGTGAAAAACGGTACCTTGGCCTCGCCGGCAATGGCCCGCGCAAGCAAGGTTTTACCGGTCCCTGGCGGACCAACCATCAAGGTCCCACGAGGAATACGCCCCCCCAGGCGCTGAAAACGCGACGGGTCACGCAAGAACTCAACCAGCTCCTGCACGTCCTCCTTGGCCTCATCACAACCAGCCACATCGGCAAAGGTTACATTATTGGAGCCCTCGTCAATCATACGGGCGCGCGATTTGCCAAAACTGAACGCACCGCCCTTGCCCCCACCTTGCATTTGACGCATGAAAAATATCCACACGGCAATCAATAAAAGCATGGGGAACCAGGAAATAAAGACACTGGTCAAAAATGATGGCTCCTCACGGGCCTTGCCGGATACCTGGACGCCGGACTTGACGAGCTCGGGCACCATCCAGAGGTCCCCGGGAGAGGTGATCGTGTAGGAACGACCACTATCAGGGGTGACGTGAAGCTTATCCCCCTGTATATCAACCTTGTTGATTTTGCCCGCACGGGCATCTTCCATGAATTGTGTATAAGTCACCGCATCGGTGCCTGCTGGGCGGCCATCAAATTGTTTGAAAACCGTGAACAGTACCAGCGCGATCACCATCCAAATGGCAACCTTAGAAAATGAGTTGTTCAACGCCAACCTCCTGCTATGTACTAACTTTGGCTATAAAAAGCCAAACGCATCATCTATCTATTCTACCCGAAATCCGGGATGACGTTTTAAAAAACTTTTAAGTCTTAAGATGTTGGCCGACTAAATAGGTCTCTGCCGAACGATCGCGGGAAGACTCCGGTTTACGCGCCTGCACACGCCTGAATTGTTTCTTGAACGCCTCGACGATCTGGGCATAGCCGCGACCATGAAAGGTCTTGGCGATGAGCGTGCCCTCAGGGCGCAAATGCTCCCGGGCAAAATCCAGGGCCAGCTCATTGAGGTGCTCAATGCGCGCAGCGTCAGCCACTGCTATGCCTGACAGATTGGGCGCCATATCGGATAGCACCAAATCCACTTTTTGACCAGCCAACAGGGCCTCCAATTCGTCCAGCACCTCTTGTTCGCGAAAATCGCCTAAAATGAAGTCTACCCCATCGATAGGTTCCATGGGGAGCATATCCAGAGCGATGATGCGGCCATTGATTTGACCGTTTTCTTCGAGCAAATGTTCACGGACGACCTGCGACCAGCTACCCGGCGTGGCACCCAAATCGACCACGATGTTACCTTTGCGCAACAATCTTTGGCCTTGTAAAATCTCAATCAGCTTGAATGCAGCCCGTGCCCGGTACCCTTTTTGCTGTGCCTGGCGGACATAGGGATCACTCACATGTCGTTGCAGCCACGCTTTTGAACTCTTTTTTCTACTCATTGCAAATCAATTTATGCCTAATTTATCTATCTCAGTTGCAGAACGTAATCAGTACCGCGCCCTTGCCCATCACTTGAAACCCGTGGTGCTCATGGGCGATCAGGGGCTTACAGATGCGGTGCTCAAGGAAATCGACACTCACCTGCAGGCGCATCAGCTCATCAAAATCCGGGTCAATGAGCCCGAACTCAGCACGCGTACCGAATACTATAAGGAAATTTGCCGCAAATTGCAGGCTGAGCCCATCCACCATATCGGGAAAACAGTGACCATCTATCGTCGTAACCCGTTCAAGCCGGCATTGCTGGAGGCTCAGGACGACGGTGAGATTCACAATCCCATGCGTCGTGCCCGCAATGAACCCTACACACCCAAAAAATATGCCGCCCAAGGGCTAAGAAAAACACGCTCAGGAAGGATCAAGAAGAAATAACCACTACAGGGCGGGCGGCAATAAAAAACCCAGGTAACCAGGACCTGGGTTATGGGTTAGCAATATTCAACGGCAATGATTTCAAATTCGCGCTGACCGCCGGGTGTTTGTACCTCTACCACGTCGCCCTCGCTTTTGCCGATCAGGGCGCGCGCAACGGGGCTAAGTACAGAGATGCGGCCTGCATTGATATCAGACTCGACATCACCGACAATCTGATAGCGTACCTCTTCATCTGACTCGAGGTCCAGCAAGGCCACGGTCGCACCAAAGACAATCCGGTCATGATCATCCAGATCAGCAGGGTCGATGATCTGGGCATTCGACAAAGTACCCTCTAGCGCGCGAATGCGTCCTTCAACGAAGGCCTGCCGCTCGCGGGCTGCGTCGTACTCGGCATTTTCAGAAAGATCGCCTTGGGCACGCGCCTCGGCAATGGCATTAATCACCTCGGGACGCACGACGTATTTCAAGTGCTCCAGCTCCTTTTCTAGACGTTGTGCACCTTGTACTGTTAAGGGAATAGTGGACATAACCTTCCTAAGGATCAAGTAAAAACGCTCCTAGCCAGGAGCGCTAAAAAAAGATGCCCTGCAACAGGGCCCAAGTGAAAGTATAGTTATTTTAGCATAGCGTCGTCCAGCATCTTGATAACCTCAGGCTGCAGGCTTGCTATCGGCGCGCAGGGAAAGCAAGGCATGCAGCAAAATCGCCCCAAAGGTTGCGGTACCAATCCCGTCGAGCCTCAGAAAACCGATCTCCAGACTAAA
>DATGTB010000096.1:0-5424 GCA_035302065.1 Paenalcaligenes sp.
AACAAACTGCCGCAGCTGATAGACATAGGCATCGAAATTCTCGATGGGTCGGGTAGCGACCCCCTCATCCATGGCCGCCTTGGCAACCGCCGGAGCGATACGGGAAATCAGGCGCGAATCAAAGGGCTTGGGAATCAGGTAGCGAGGACCGAACTCTATATGCTCCAGACCGTAGGCAATGGCGACCACCTCATCCTGCTCCTCGCGGGCCAATTGGCAAATGGCATGCACAGCGGCAATCTCCATCCCGCGGGTAATGGAAGTCGCCCCAACATCCAGTGCCCCACGGAAAATATAAGGAAAGCACAGCACGTTATTGACCTGATTGGGGTAATCAGAGCGCCCCGTCGCAATAACCACATCATCACGCACCGCTTGCGCCTGCTCGGGCAAAATCTCGGGAGCAGGATTGGCAAGCGCCAGGATCAACGGCCGATCGGCCATACGTGCCACCATCTCGGGCTTCAGGACGCCGCCGGCAGAAAGTCCGAGAAACACATCAGCATCATCAATAATGTCGCTCAGGGTGCGGGCTGAGGTGTCACGGGCGAATTTCTCCTTGACCTCATCCATCAGCTCGGTACGCCCCTGATAAATGACCCCCTCAATATCAGTCACCCAGATGTTTTCCAGCGGCAAGCCCAAATCCAACAGTAGATTAAGGCAAGCCATGGCCGCTGCGCCGGCCCCTGACACGACCAACTTGACATCCTGCAGCTCCTTTTCCACCACTGTCAGACCATTCAAAAAGGCAGCAGCCACGCAAATGGCCGTGCCGTGCTGATCATCATGAAAAACGGGAATATTCATGCGCTCGCGCAGCTTTTGCTCAACAATGAAGCACTCGGGCGCCTTGATGTCCTCGAGGTTAATCCCGCCAAAAGTGGGCTCCAGCCCGGCAATGATATCGACCAGACGATGCGGGTCAGTCTCGTTAATCTCGATATCAAAGACATCAATCCCGGCAAAAGTCTTGAACAGTACGGCCTTGCCCTCCATAACCGGCTTGGCGGCGAGCGCCCCGATATCACCTAACCCCAGCACAGCAGTACCATTAGTAATCACGCCCACCAGATTACCGCGGGCGGTATAGCGAAATGCATTTTGAGGATCAGCCACAATCTCCTCACAGGCGGCTGCTACCCCAGGAGAATAGGCCAGCGCCAAATCGCGCTGATTGGAGAGTTGTTTGGTGGGCGTAACGGAAAGCTTTCCGGGCCGGCCCTGCTCATGGTATAGGAGCGCGGCTTTGCGCAAGTTATCATCCATAGTGTGTGTCACCCAATAACGATATTAGATAAATATGTGTTCTCGCACTTATTCTAACTGTTAGTTTGCAATTTACATATGCTGCACTACAGCAAAGCCAGAAAACGTTGCCCGGGGTCAAAAAGCTCCCTGACGGTACGCTCAATGCCCTGCACCCGACGATGTGTTTGCTCATCCTGGGCCGGCGGTGCTGCTAGCGGTGTACCGACCGTTAAGCTCTGCGGGTCCAGCACAGCCCACTGCAGCCACCCGAGCTGCAAGCCCTGCCCCAACACCAGGTAGGCCAGATTAACCTCCTTGCTATCAACAAAAGCATCCAGTCGATACCGTGCGGGCCACACCGGCAATTCCAGGCAGCGCTGCACTCGTTCTGTATGCACCAACTGAAATAACTGCGGCACAATGCGCCGCAAAGCAGGCGTATTGAGCTGCATTTGCGCATCCACCCCAAAGGGCCCCAACCGGGCCACACTGCAATCAGCCAACAACAGGGAGGCCATCTGCAAACCGCTGTCCGTCAAGGCGCGCCCCTGCTGATACTGCGGATCTGCCAGCCACTCTATGAAACGCAGTGCAGCCGGCAAGGGAGCAAACTGCTCACAGCCGGCTGCTACCAGCTGACCCAGAGTGCAACCCGGCTCCACATAGAGGCGACCCTGCTCATCTAACACCTCACAACGATTCAGATGGACCGGGTCTATCCAGAGCAGACCCTCTCTGGCACCAAACTGCTCGGCCTGGCTGACCTGCTGGGCAGTAAAAAGGGCCAACTGGATATCAAAATGCTGCGCCAGTGCAAAAGCGCCATGCACATCGCCTGACTGCCGGGGCACAAAACGGGCCTGCCCGCAGCTCGGTAACTGCACCAACTGCTCCGGCCCCACTTCCTGCGCCAAACGCTGTTGAAACTTTACCCACTCACTGAGGGTGGGGACCTGTCCTGTTAAAAAAGCACGACGGGATTTGATTGCCATATTAAAATAAACGCATTTGTCCTAATCAACGCCGCCTTGGCGGCTTCATTTTTATCTGGCTAACACTGACTATGCAACGTCCTGCCCACAGAATTCAAAATATTTTACCCTTTCATGCAGTTGAGGTCTTCAAAAACGCCCAAAACCTGGCCGAGGCGGGCCACGACATCATTAGCCTGGGCATCGGCGAGCCTGACTTCACCGCCCCCGAACCTGTCATCCAGGCCCTGAAAGAGGCCGCCGATCAGGGGCTGACCCAATACACACCGCCCGCCGGCCTGGGTGCCCTCAGAGAGGCGCTCGCCGGTTATTACGCCCAGGCCTTTGATGCCCCAGTAGATCCAGAGCGTATTCTCATCACGGCGGGGGCTTCCGGGGCGCTGAATCTCGTCTGCCTGTCCGTCATCAATCCCGGGGATGAAATCCTCATGCCTGATCCCTCTTATCCCGCCAATCAAAACTGTGTGCTGGCTGCAGGCGGCGCCCCTCGACTGATCCCTACCCGTGCGGATGATCGTTTTCATCTGAGTGCGCAAGATATAGAAACCCACTGGACAGAACGCACCCGCGGAGTGCTCATTGCCTCGCCCAGCAACCCGACGGGCGCCACCATCGGCAAGGACAATCTACGTGCGCTCATCGATGCCGTACGGGCTCGCGCGGGTTTTATCATCATGGACGAAATTTATCTGGGTCTGTATTACGAGGACAAACCCAAAAGCGCCCTATGCCTGGATGATGACATCATTATCATCAACAGCTTTTCCAAATATTTCCATATGACCGGTTGGCGGCTAGGCTGGACCATATTGCCGGACTGGCTGACTCCAAGTGCGGAAAAACTCACAGCCAGCCTGTCCATATGTGCACCCACGCTTGCCCAGCATGCGGCCCTGGCCTGCTTTCATGAAGACAGCATGGCGATCTATGAGCAGCGGCGTCTGGCCTTCAAGCAGCGCCGCGACTATCTGCTGCCTGCATTACAGGATCTGGGCTTTGCCATTCCCGTACAACCGGATGGCGCATTTTATATTTATGCCGATATCAGCCAGTTCAGTACGGACAGCATGGATTTTGCACAGCGCCTATTGCATCAAGCCCATGTAGCGGTGGTGCCCGGCATTGACTTTGGACCACATTTTGCCAAACAGATGCTGCGCTTTTCCTATGCTACCCCGCAAAACCTGCTGGAACAGGCCATTGAGCGGTTACAGCGTCTGCTGCAGCCCTAATCCTCCTGTATGGGAATGCCCGAGGCCAGGGAAATGCGGCTGCGCTCAGCAAACACCCGTTTGCCGTAGCCCCCATCGCCAGGCCCGGTCGCCCCGACATAGCAGGCCAATGCGCCCTCCAGACTCCCACGGCGCTGCAGGCAATCAGACAAAATCTGCGTACCTACCTGTATGTTGGCATCGGGGCTAAAGACGGCCAGGGTGCCCTCCATGAAGGGGGCAAATTTTTCCTGATGCACCTTGGTCATCACCTGCATCAACCCCTGAGCGCCCACCCCACTTTCGGCAAAGGGGTTATAACTTGATTCAATGGCAATCACTGCCAGAATCAACAAGGGGTCCAATTGCCGCTTGGCTGCCATCTGATAGGCAATATCTATCAAGGCCCCCACCGCTAAATGTGCGACATTATATTTACGGGCAATATAGCTTTGCAGTGCCTGATATTGCGTCTCGCTCAGACCGGCCAAGCGCACCTGCTCGGCAGCATGCTCCAGACTCTGGGCAAAGTCCATATAAGCGGATTGCAGCTGCGTCTCTTTTGTGGAGTCGGGTGCAGGGGCTTGAACCCTAAAGGCCTCGTCTGCGGGATCCTTGACCCGGGCACGGTGCTCGGCGGCAGTACTCAACGGCCGCTGCCGGGACCAGCCTGCCGGGCGCAGGGTATCTACCACAGAAGCATAAATTTGCTGGGTTTGCTCACGGGTAGAGGGCACCAGCCACATGGACAACAGCAACATCAAG
Source organism: Paenalcaligenes sp. (assembly GCA_035302065.1). Taxonomy (GTDB): domain Bacteria; phylum Pseudomonadota; class Gammaproteobacteria; order Burkholderiales; family Burkholderiaceae_B; genus Paenalcaligenes. The sequence goes on from DATGTB010000096.1 coordinate 4,220, forward strand.
GCCGCAATGCCAAAATAAATGGCACATAGATGGCCCATCTCTGCCAACCGGTAACGCAGCTGCTGTAGCCAGCGAAAGTTGCGCAATGTATGATTCAACAGCATAAATAACCTGGCTAGAATACAATAGCCCCATCATAACCCATCAGGCGTTATCCTTGCCGGCCCTATCATGGAGGAATTGAGCACAGTGAAAAGCCGTGACCTGAGAGCGTTTATCCAGACTCTTGAACAAAAGGGGCAACTCAGACGCATTGCCGAACCCGTTTCCACCCACCTGGAAATCACTGCACTAAGCGATCGTGTCCTGCGTGCCGGCGGTCCTGCCCTGCTTTTTGAGCAGGCAGAGCACCAAGGCCACCGCAGCCCTTATCCTGTATTAACCAACTTATTTGGCACCACCGAGCGCGTTGCCTGGGCCATGGGTGCCGAAGATATCAGCGCCTTGCGTGAGGTCGGCGAGCTGCTGGCCGAGCTGCGCGAGCCCGAGGCCCCGCGTGGCCTGCGCGATGCCTTGTCCAAGGTCTCCATGCTCAAAAGCGCCCTCTGGGACATGAGCCCCAAAACCATCCGCAATGCACCTTGCCAGGAGGTCATCCTGCAAGGCGATGAGGTGGATTTGACCGCCCTGCCCATACAGTTCTGCTGGCCAGGCGATATTGCCCCCCTTGTGACCTGGGGGTTGACCATTACCAAAGGTCCCCATGCTCGCCGACAAAATCTGGGCATTTACCGACAGCAACTCCTGGGCCGCAACAAGCTTATCATGCGCTGGCTGGCTCACCGGGGGGGTGCCCTGGATTTTCGGGATCATGCGCTCACGCACCCGGGTACGCCCTTTCCCATTGCGGTAGCACTGGGCGTGGACCCGGCCACCATGCTGGCGGCCGTTACCCCCATTCCCGATAGCCTGTCCGAATACCAATTTGCCGGATTGCTGCGGGGCAGCCGCACCGAGCTCACCACCACCAATCTGGGCGAACTCAAGGTGCCTGCCTATGCGGAGATAGTTCTTGAGGGTCATATCCTGCCCCAGAACGACCCCCGGGCCATCATGCCCGAGGTGGATGACAATGCACCACCAATGCCCCAATCAGACTATGAATTAGCCCTCGAAGGCCCATACGGGGACCATACCGGTTATTACAATGAACAGGAGTGGTTCCCGGTCTTTACTGTCGAGCGCATCACCATGCGCCAAAACCC